>DAOVAN010000170.1 GCA_030671005.1 Caldifarciminota bacterium | reverse complement strand
TCCAATTCTCCGTAGTATGGATCAGTACAACCGCATCCCAGTCATTTTCGTTAACCTCCCCGAGTCCCGTGACATCGATGACTTTCATGTACATCGATTCATCAGCCAAACGTGAGGTCAAGCTATCAACCAGAGTATTCTTGAAATCACTACCTTGACTGGCTATCAGCACTTTCGTGTCCGCGTTGGGATTTCCTAGTGCATATGGTTCAACAACGCCTTGTTTGTAGATTAACCAAAATACGGCAAATAGTACAACAATCAGGACAACCAGCACACCGATCACTATCAAGACTATTTTCAATGCCTTCATTCTTTTCTCCCTTCAAACTGGCTCACCAATTTTATCTATCCTGTGCTATCTGTCAACGTCGCCTTAAGCTCAAGGGTCAATTCATACATTCCACTGTATTACCATTTTACTACAGTACAAAGCACTGCATTCCAAGGATTGGGTTCAATAGAAATCGGTTCCTGTGGCAGTCGGAATTTCTTTCCCACTGCCCTCAATCCTTTAACATTAACGCGCACAACAGAATGCCCGTCCTTGAAATTCACAACAAACGGAACAGACATTTCAAAAGAAGAATTAACACCACTCTGTTGAGCATATATCGTAAGAAGATAATCCCCGTTCGCCTCTTCAACGTCATAGTCAAATCTATAGATAGGGATATCCGTATCATACACCCATTGGTTAAAGAACCAATCCATATCCATGCCGATGTGCTTTTCTGTAATATTCTTAAAGTCATTTGTGGTAACGATCTTGCCCGAATACGTCCGCACGTAATCCTTCATCATGGCGATGAACCGCTCATCACTTTTCGTGTCGTAGTCCAACAGCATCATCCGTAGCATGTGCAGAACATAAGCACCCTTGGCATAGATCGAGTACTTACCTTGTGGGATATCCAGGGAGCTCAATCGCTCACCGAGCCATACTGGACCAAGATCGGCGAGACTAATGCCTCCGCCCACATCTGACAGCACCTGTTCCCGCAGTGTTCTCATGTATTTCTTGAAGCTCTCCACTCCCTTAGTCAACTGCAAGTGTAGTCCTTCTGAATAGGTAGCGAACCCCTCATTGAGCCATTCGTCATGATACGAGGTGGTCATTACTGAATGTCCCCACCACTGATGTGCTATCTCATGTGATGCCACACTTTCATGATAAGATTCCAAGGTAGCATACTGACCCAACCCGATTACCGGCTCGAAAAGCCTCTGCCTCACGGATTCATCAAAGAAAGTAGTATATGGTAAGAAAACGAGTGTGGGCCAACTCGCCGCAAAAGAGGCTTCTGGCTGTTGGGATATGTTTATCTTATGAATTGGAATATCACCAAAGAAATGAACGAACACCTCATACGCATTGCGACCTTCCACGGCTGCGTTCTCACCAATACGATCGGTAGTGAGCTCTTGAGGTAGTAACATCAAGTATGCCTGCAGATCATTATCTTCTTCGAGAATTCTCTGAAGCCGATTTAACTCATCAGAAAGCTTTTCATTAGTATAACATGTGATTTCACACAACGAGCTCTTCTGTTGCGCGATAGAGAACTTGCCGTAATTGAATCCGGCTATACAATGATCAATCTCGCTATCCCAAACCGAGCGTACTCTATTATCTTCGGTCCAGGTTCGCAAGAGATTACCGGTTGCCAAAAGGGTCATCTTCTCAGGCACCGTAAATCTCATGATAAAACGCCTTGGGTCCACTCCGTTTGGATAGAAACTCGGATACCAGGTGGTTCTCCCAATAATGCTGTAATTATCACCGCCGATATCCCGTATCAGACCCTTCCCGCTGTATTCCAGAGTCAAGTCATACGTCTCATAATCCTTCAAAGCATATGGAAAAGCAACCCAAAGCTGTGCGTCTTCCTTTTTATCTTCCTGCATCACCAAACACGTATCTTGCTCGCCAAGAACCGCCGTTTCGACACGCAATACCGGTGCGAGTATAAGCGGTGCAACCCGCGGGCTATCACCCGAGCTCTTGAATTGCACTTTTGCTTTGACCGAGAGTCTTTCATTCCCCTCTATTTCAATATCCATCTCAGTCTCCTCTACATCAAACTGTACCCTGCCATGTTTCGGTGCTCTTTGCATATGCGACGAATACCAGGTCTCCCAGTATGCGCGTTTAGAAAACTTTATCTTCTCGTATCGCAGCAAACTGACTTCTTCCTCATCCATGGGATCAATCATTAAAGCCATTTCGTCGCCATCGCGGCATTCCATGAACGCGCTGAAGTAATCATCATATCCATGGGCTAGAAGATCAGCCAATAGTCGGGCATCCACATTCCACATGAAACGCCCGCGTATTTTTTGCCTGAACGAATTGACATTCGCGGCAACCGAATCGTAAATCGTGGCCTCTGCTAATACCTGAATACCCTTTACTTGTTCATGGGTACTGTCACTAAAGAAAAACAATGCTTGGGTAAACTCCTTCTCGACATGATCTTCACCCGTGTACCTATCGATCTGGTATTTCTCGATATCATCGTCGGTGAATAACCGGAGCACACCATCACCCTCGAAATAAGCAGCAAGTACCCGTTCAGATACAGGTTGGAAAAAACAGATGGTGCCAGACCTGAATTCAAACTGCGCAGCATCCTTGTGCATTGAAAATCCATCTACCTCGATCACATTTTTTGGATCGAGCAACATTGACCTAATGCTATCATATTTGTACTCGATTTCTGTCAGTGACAAATGAGTATCCTGGCCTAACGTGCTAGCAGACGCAAGCGATATAACTAAAACAACGGATATGGCCATTGCGCGGTTTTTCATCTCAAACATTCCAAAACATGTTTATGTCGCTACTGTCATATTTCTTTTTATCTTCATTGCCAAAAAAGTCGATTCAATCTCGAATGCTGACTTGCGGCGACGGTTTTCGTCGACCCCATATGCCCTCCGGCCACAAAGTAGGAATTTCTTTTCTCTTTCAGGAAAACACGGGGAAACAGATACGAACCTCTCTCCGTTTTGAAATATCGTACAACACCTCGTTCGTTAAATATCGGTTCTTCGTTCAAGCGTGAATAATATTGTATGTTTCTCTATTAGGGTGTCAAGTGAACGTATTTAGAACACTACGACACTTCGACAATTGTCGAAGTGTCGTAGTGACTAATGGTAACATACAAAACAACCAGGATATTGTCAATGCACAGGCATACCGTCTGGAGATCAGTCTACCATTTCCTGCCTAACATGATACGGATCTTCATTGGATCTTGCACCGCCGGGGAATTATTCTGGCTGTCTGAAAAGAGCGTACCCTC
>DAOVAN010000102.1 GCA_030671005.1 Caldifarciminota bacterium | reverse complement strand
CCTACGGAAATCGTCAGCACTACCTATGATACTCGCATCGACCTTGATATCCTTATCCATCGCAATATCGAATTCCCGCGTTTGCTCCCCGACCGATGCACAGGTTTCTTCGATTATCTTCGCAAGGTTGAACGCAACTCTCTCTTTCATCCTGGGCCTTGCGAGTACCAAAAAATCATTAACGATTTTATTGAGGGCATCGATCTCTGTCTTCAGGCTGCTGGTTATACGTGTGTATTCCTTGTCAGCGCTCGGAAACTCTTTTGTCATTCTCTGAGTGGCAATCGACAGTCCATTCAATGGATTCTTTATCTCATGCGCAAAGTTTGCCACCAGGTTACCCAGAAACACCAATCGTTCCGCCTCTTCTCTTTCCTTTTCAAATTCCCTGATCTTGGACACATCGTGTAGTATGGATATAACGCCCGAAATGCGTTGCCGCTCATCGAACAATGGATAGGTTGCGTATTGTATAGCCTTGCCAAAAATGTTTTTTTCGTCGGCGATCTTCTTACCACCGGCAATCACCCTGTCTATGTCGAACGGATCATCAGGGAACACCGTGTTGTATTTGTCACCAACGAGCCGGCACTCATCGAAAGCGGACAAGCTGCAAAACATACTGTTGGCTCCGCCGATCACTTTCTTCTTGTTGACAAGCAAGACGCCATCCTCAATGGCACCGAGGGTCTTGTCAAACAACTCCTTGATGTTCGCGTAAGACTGATAATTCATAAAGAGAAGAAAGAGAATGAACCCTGCGCCAAAGAGAATGGCAAACAAGAAAATCAGCTGCCCCTCAGTTTTGCGGACATGACCGTGATAACTTTCCAGACTGATGCCGATCCTGAAAATACCTAACAATTCATCATCGACAACGAAGGGACGAACCAATTCGAGGACGTCCTGCTCACTGAATTCCTCAATACGGCTCGCTTCAATCCTTTGGTCCATAACTCTAAGCAGGGTTGGATCGTCTTCGATCTTGCTAATCGTCTGGACGTTTGGTGTCGCAAAGAGTATCCCCTTCTTGTCTTGCAATACCAGATAATCAACCATGGGGTTCACTGCAATCTGGTTCATGATCTTGTTGAAACCAAATTCGGCTCGGAATTCCTGAATCTCCTCAGCCGGAGCTTCAATTTGATAAATACGCTGAGCGATGACATACACAAAACGCATCAGCTTCTTGTGCCCAAAATCAAAATACTCAAAGGATATGGGATTGCTCTGCTCAAAGATACCACTATGGGTTTCAATCGGCGTACCCGAACCTGCTAATATCTTTCTTGTTTTTCGATCGAAAACTACAATGGAGCTGAAATCGAAACTCTGTCGTACACTCCCAACCGTACTCTCACTCAAGCGGGAATCAACGAGATTGCAGGCACCTATCAGCTTCTCGATATACTCATCTTCCAGTCTCGCTTCCGCAAAGATCAAATTCTCCTGAGTCGATGCTACGACGGAGAGAAAAGAGCGCGCTTGTTCTTTAATCAAATCCAACATGATCCTGCGACTGCTGATCAACCCGATGGTGAGTGAAATACCCAGAAGTAACAGCAGAATCAATGCTAGCAGAAAGTACCGCTTGATCTTCATGCCCATTCCAAGTCATAATACACAAATATTTCGTGCAAGTCAACAAAAGAGCGTCCACGCAAGCGTCTTGCATTTTGGCACATTTGGACTATAATCACAATGATTGCAGATGTAAATAAAACATGAGGAGGTAGCATAATGTCGAAAACAAAAATCGCATCGAAAATACCCGTGTACCCAATGCCGGTAATCATACTGGGTGCGAATGTTCAAGGCAAGGCGAATTTCTTAACCGTCGTGTGGCTCACTATCGTCAATTTCAAACCACCAACGATCGCCGTCGTTCTCAACAAAGGCCATTACACGAACAAAGGTATTCACGAAAACAAAGTCTTTTCCGTCAATGTCCCATCAACAGAAATGCTTGAAATAACTGATTACTGTAGCATAGTTTCAGGGCATGATCATGATAAGTCAAAGATTTTCAAGGTTTTCTATGGAGAATTAGTAAGCGCACCCATGATCCAAGAATGCCCGCTCACCTTAGAATGCAGACTCGTTAAGACCGTCGAATTCGCCACTCACGAGGTCTGCTTTGGTGAAATCGTTGCTACATATGGCGACGAAGAGATCCTGACCCACGAGCGTCCCGATGTAGCGAAAATCAAACCAATTCTATACTCGATGTATGATAACTGTTACTGGAAAATGGGTAAAAGCATTGGTCGTGCCATGCATGTGGGTAAGCGGTTTGAACCTGTCAAATAACCAACAACCGAGAGCGCATTGACTTCAACAACGAAATCGCTAATATTAGGCACGGAGGTAAGATGAAAAGAGATTTCGTCACGATGTTCGACTTGAGCAAGGAAGAAATATCGGAGATATTCAAGTTAACGAAGCAACTTAAGGAATCACAGAACAAAGGGATCGAACACAAGATATTGAAGGATAAGACCCTAGCCATGGTCTTTGAGAAACCGTCACTCAGAACACGGGTTACCTTTGAAACCGGCATGACCCACCTGGGTGGACATGCAATATACCTTGCACCAGCAGATATTCAGCTGGGTAAACGCGAAACTGTACCAGATGCGGCGCGCAACCTTTCACGATGGGTCGACATAATCATGGCTCGCGTCTTCACTCACAAAACGGTTGAAGATATAGCGAAAAGTGCCTCAATACCAGTAATTAATGGATTATCCGATCTAGAACATCCATGTCAGATTATGGCTGATCTCTTCACCATCATTGAGAAGAAAGGCACACTGGAAGACGTGACAATCGCATATGTCGGCGACGGTAACAACGTCTGCAACTCCTTTATCAGCGCTTCCATTGTTCTAGGGTTCAAGCTCAACATCGCTACGCCAGCCGGTCATGAACCCCGTAAGGAATATACTGAGAAGGCAAAGAACACCAAGCTGACGCACAACCCAATAGAAGCCATCGCCGACGCAGATATCATATATACCGATGTCTGGGCATCCATGGGGCAAGAAAGAGAGACCGCGAAGAGAAAGCAGATCTTCATGCCTTTTCAAATCAATCGAGAGCTATTACAACATACAAATAA
This sequence comes from Caldifarciminota bacterium, assembly GCA_030671005.1. Lineage (GTDB taxonomy): Bacteria > Hydrothermota > Tepidihabitantia > SM23-42 > SM23-42 > SM23-42. The sequence goes on along the minus strand of DAOVAN010000102.1, from coordinate 2,851 downwards.
GGATTACGTTGTCATGCATTGCTTACCTGCCCACCGGGGCGAGGAAATCTCCGACGAGGTCATTGACGGAACGAATTCAATAGTCCTTGACCAAGCGGAAAACCGCTTACACGCGCAAAAAGGCATAATGGTCTGGCTCAGTCAACACAATTGATACGTGAATGTCTACTGAGCAGATTACTTGCCTAATCATCTTCGGAATCACATATGTTGCCATAATCGCTTTTCACCGTTACAAGTTCATCCTCGCGTGGGTAGGTGTCGGTGTCATCATAGCATTTGGCGTCCTCGCTCCGGCAAAACTAACACACTACATAAACTGGAATATCCTGGGAATTTTCTGGGGCAGTCTTGTCGTAGCTGAACTCTTTATCTATTCAAGAATACCCGCCTATCTTGCAGAGATTATCATCGACCATTCGAAAAATCTTTGCTGGGCAATAATCTGGCTTTCCGCTTTCAGCGGAGTAATTTCAGCATTCGTGGAGAACGTAGCCACGGTCCTAATAGTCGCACCGATAGCTTTCGAAGTGTCACGTAAGCTGAAAGTATCCCCCGTTCCTTTTATCCTCGGCATTTGTCTTTCATCCAACCTCCAGGGAACGGCAACACTTGTCGGTGATCCGCCAAGCATGATACTCGCCAGTTATACGGGAATGACATTCAACGACTTTTTCTTCTTTCAAGGAAGAGCCAGTCTCTTTTTCGCAGTTGAGTTCGCGGCAGTGATCTCCCTCATTGTTCTCTACTTCCTGTTCAGAAAATACACGCAACCGATCAAGCCTATAAAACCCGAGAAGATAGTGAGCATGTTCCCAGGCTTCCTTCTGCTCGGGCTGATCCTAGCACTTGCTATTGCTTCGTTCTTCGAAGGCTTCATGGATTACCTGGGAGGTCTCGTCTGTATGATCTTTGGCGCAATCGGTATTGTCTGGAGCTTCTTCACACATAAAGTCAAGACTTTCCATATTCTTAAGGACATGGACTGGGAAACATTGCTGTTCCTTGCTGCTATTTTCGTAATCGTCGGTTCCCTAACCGAAACCGGTACCACGACTTTTCTGGCCCATGCCGTTGGTCGATTGACCTCAGGCAACCTGCTCGTGACCTTTATCATCCTGGTCGTTTTTTCTGTTATCATCTCCGCATTTGTTGACAACGTACCCTATTTCACCGCCATGGCGGGTATAATACCGATGTTAGCATCGTCCTACGGATATCCAGTATATCTGCTACTATTTGGTACCATAATAGGAACAACGATCGGCGGCAACATCACGCCAATCGGAGCCTCGGCTAATGTCGTCGGTGTCGGTCTTCTGAAGAAACAGGGCTACGACGTAAGCTTCCCTGATTTCATGAAAGTTGGTCTTCCCTTCACGATATTCGCAGTTACGGCCGGAGCACTCTTCATCTGGATATTCTGGGCGTAGCACACGGACAAGGTTACGTCTTGCGTTCATCGGTAACGAAACCCGCCCCGTTAAATAGAACTACTCTTTGTCTGTGTGTATAACGGTTTCATAATCGAACTACCATTCGCCATCCGTAATGAACAATTTGTCATTATTTAACGGGGCCCGTATCGTCAAGCGTCCTACGGTTACGTTTTTGAGACGTTAGACGTTACCGTCAAACGAAACGGGCATCGTAACCCTGACCCCCTCACGTAGCCTATCAAGCGGAGCTTGATTATTCGCCTTCAATATGTATAATTGACTAGATGTTGAAGGAAATCATAACTGTTATCACCCGCGATCCAATGAGAAAGATATTCGCCATAATTTTCGCCTTTGGTCTTTGGATATACATAGCTATTGGCAATAACTACACCTATCAGAAAAACATCAAAATAACATATGCAAACCTCGCCGATTCTTTGATGATCGTCGATTCGATTCCGAACATCGATGTCAATTTCACAGGTCGCGGTGGCGCCCTTTTTAGCATTTGGGCTGCCCCACCAAAGGCACAATGTGATTTAAGACAGTCCACACCAGGGGGAAAAACTATCCCAGCACGAAACCTGAGAATCCCGGTTGGTTACGGACCCTTGAGAATTGACTACATCACACCGGCATTTAACGTGACGATTGACCGGAAAATCGAGAAAGAATTCGAAATCAGCGTTCCGCTAAAAGACACACCCAAGAAAGGCTATGCGATAAATGACGTGGCGGTCCTTGATACGGTTCGCGTTGTCGGTCCACGAAAAATGCTAGCGAAGATGGAAGAACTCTTCACCGAAACGTTGAGCGTAAGAAACCGCAGTAACTCTTTTGAAAAAGAATTAAGATTAGAGATATCTTCGTCACTGCTGATGGTATCAAGAAAAAGCGTAGAAGTCAGGATAGACATCGACAGCACAGCACAAAAAGTGCTAACTGCCGTGCCGCTGAAACTCATCTATTCACCCACCCAGAGAGTCCGCTCAGACAGAAGTATCCTGGATACTCTCATAGTCGTAGGGTCACCAGACCGTATCAGAAAGCTGTCTATGGGCGATGTTGAAGTCAGGATAAGACTGACGAAGATGACAACGGGTGAATACGATCTACCAGCTGAAGTTATTCTCCCTGACTATGTCAGACCAACTTACTCAGCACCGCAGAAGTTCCATGTAACAATCTACTAAACCCCGGTCACCAAAACCCGTCAAAATAGTAGTGGTATGTCCCTTATTCGAGCCTGCATAACTTGACAATTATGGGTTTTAGCGTATAATCTCTGTGGAGATATTGCTGAATTTGCATCTGCGAGGATGGCGGAATTGGCAGACGCACTGGATTTAGGATCCAGCCCCGATTAGGGATGGGGGTTCAAATCCCCCTCCTCGCACTATCACTATAAG
>DAOVAN010000095.1 GCA_030671005.1 Caldifarciminota bacterium | reverse complement strand
CCTCGGACACCATTTCTCTCGATAGAACCTTCAGCAGTTTGGCGTGTTACAACAACCAGTTGTTTGTCGCCCCGCGCATCGGACAGAGCATCTTCAATATCATAACGTCAGGCAAGCTCAATGCGATCCCGGTAACCGACGAAGTCAATTATCGAATACAAGGATTTGAGATAACTCCCTTTGCCATATATATTAACCGGGGTATTGCAATTGAAAAATACTACATTTCATATGGGCAAAAAGAAACTGTCTATACCTCCAGAGATATCTCGGCATTCACGATCACACCATCCGACGAAATCATACTTGCGGACCGGCAAACTCATGAAATAATCTTTCTGGATTTTGCGTACGAGGAGAAGTTCAGAATAGACAACGTGAAGGTAGAAGATCTCCAGTGGTATGAAGGTACGGTCTATGCGCTGACCAAAAACAGTATTCATATTTATGATGAGTATGGCAATCTGCTTGAAAAAAACCCAATCCCTGAACGTCTGGACAGAATCTATGTTTATGACGAAAGGGTATTATTGTACTCGAAATCGTCTAATCATGTGTATCGACTGGATACTGAGTGGGAAAAGATAATTCTACCGTTCAGTGTCTCAGACATGTGCACTGAAGATAAACTACTCGTAATACTCGATGGCACTGGCACTATTATATATCTATATAACAGGAACGACTTCTAACCCCGATACCAGTATCAACCTGGATTCCATCTATTACAGGTATCAGGTTATGCCGTTTGACAGTATCCAGAGCGGAGGCGCCCCGGACACCACACCCGACACGCTCAGCACTGTAGATGACAATCTTAGAATATCTGGCGTAAAGGATTTCTCATTCGATGTCAAACGAGGGTTCGACCAAGGTTTGAGGGTAGACATTACGGGCGATGTAGAGGGTGTCGGCATCGAGGGTAATCTCTCAGACAAAACGACACCTGCCTCCACCATACCCTTATCAGAAATCGACAAAATGAGTCTCAACATCTTCACCAAGCATTTTTATGGTGGTATTGGCAATCTTCGATTAGATCTGCCGTTCGGAATAAGGGATGAAATACAAGGGGGGCGAATCGGGCTACGCTCAGAAAACGCGGTCCACAACATCAACGCATCATATGCTATCAACCGAGGTGTATATAAACAAAGAGAATTCATCGGCGAGGAGGGCAAGCAGAGCCCCTATTTCCTCGAGGGAGCAGTCATCGCCGGCAGCGAGCGCGTATACCTGAGCCGAGGCGTTGAGAATGCCATCTTGCTGTCACGAGACATCGATTATTCGATTGATTATGAACTTGGGATTATTTCATTCTCAAACAACCGTATCATCACGAGTCAAACAAGGATTGAGGTCGAATACCAGCAGGCCATTGAAGACTACTCGAATACATATCAGCAGACCAACGGAACAGCAACAGCAGCTAATATCGTACTCAGCGGAATGTACCGCAGGCGCATCGACGACAAGAACAACCCGTTGACCTTCGTGATGAGCGAAGCGGAGAAGGACAGCCTGAGATTGTCTGGCGACAGTGCGACCGTGTATCGCACATACGCTGACACCTCATCCGAGGGCAGTTATATTAAGGAAAACGATCACTTCACGTTCGTCGGCCAGGGAAACGGAGACTACGACGTGACATTCTTTTATGTCGGTGAGAACAAAGGAGAGTACGTGTACGACCCACAGACCAAAGCTTTCAGATATGAGGGTGCTGGTCTGGGAAACTATTCTCCGACGAAAACACTGCCCTTGCCTACGAGCGATGACTTCTATGGACTCGGCGCACGATTCTTTGAAGCTTTGGACGTACAGATCATGGGTTCCCGCTTGGACAAGAATACGTTTTCTCCGCTCGACGATGAGGACAACAATGGAATCGGATACAGGTTATGGCTGGACAAGGCAATAGGTATCATATCTGTAAACGGGTCTTATGTCAGGTACTCTGAGAATTTCGTCATGCCTGCGAGGCAAGATGAAATCGATTACAGGTACATCTGGAACACGAGCGACGAACTTGAAGAAATGGGCAGTCTCGCATTAGGAGTGCAGCCCTGGGCGTTCCTGAACATACAGGCAGGCTATGGGATGCTCAACCGAGAACACCGCCGCAAATCCGTGAGAGTGAAACCATTTTTTTTTGAACTGGGGTATGAAGGGGTAGACGACCTCGACAAGTATTTCGCAAGTTTCGCCAAGCAAATCGCGCGCTTCGCGCTATTCGGCCGGTTCGAAAAAATCGGGCAGGTGCAACTCCTCGACTACAACACACAATACTATATCACAAAGAAAAGCAGCATCGGGCTGAAAGGCACTTATGAGGAGGACAGCGTCTCGTCTGGCATAACAACCGTCGCTTACATGAATACTGTCCCCATCTCTTTATCCATGGGTCACAGACTGCTCAATGACACCACTCTTCTTTTCGGAAATGCGACACTAGATCTTGTTTACAAAGGCGCATCCCTACATGCAGATTTGCAGCAGAGCCAGAGATATTCACAAAAAAGGGATGAAACATACATAAAGGTAGATGAGGGTGAGGGCGACTATGTTTATGATCCAATCACGAGCACGTACATCAGAAAAGAGGGTGGAGATCATATCCGCAAGGTATTCCTTCTACCTGACTTCACACGGGTGGTTTCGCGGAATTTCAATATCGAAGCCGGATACACCGCATCCCTGCTCGACCTGAACGGACGATTCCAATACACAAATGAAACAGACTTACTCATTCACGGTGAAGACATCACCGCAACCTTTGGAGACAATCGCTACAATGTCATCTTGACCGTCCGCCAGAACGTGGTGGAGGATGCGCGGTATGCGTTATATGCGAACTCGAACCACGAAAGACTATTGCTCTGCGTACCATCCGCTGACGCACTCTTCGCACGCATTGAAATCCGCTCCATGAGTGACAAAGAAGGTGAATATGAAAGGGAAACACGAAGAACATATGGCGGCGAGCTGTTATACGATTTCATAAAAAAACCACTCCTACGCCCCAAGGTGGGTTATTCTTATCACAAGATATTTTCGCAATACTTCGCGGAATTGGACGTACGACAACACGCCCCAAAGTTTGGTTTACTACTGAGAATCCCGCTCTTGAAGAACCGAGGCAAGATTGAACTCACCACCGAGTCTGTATACCGGCAATACAACATAGAAGAAGTCCCCTTCTTCTTCTCGGCCAATGAACCACAAGGGTTGACCAACGTGCTCGGCTTATTCACAGGCTTGAGCGTCGGCGCAAATACAGTATTCAATGTGATATATCGGATTGAATTCCGCCCCGATGAAGATCCAAATCAGAATCTGAAACTACAATCGAGGATACGGTTCTAGTGGAAGACAATTTCCGGGAATTCTATGAATCAGTCGGTACCAGGTATCCCGAAGACAGTATCGTCTACGAAACTCTGAGCGGCCACTTGAGAAAACGCTGGATCTCTGAAAAATTGGGTCAGCTGCCCGAAGGCAATCTCCTGGACTGTGGCTGCAACATCGGGACTCTCTCCCGAGAATGGATTAAAGGACCGGTCTTCGGTATAGACATTTCATACGCCGTACTCAAGAGAGGAAAAGAACATACGCCGCGTACGAATTTCGTACAGGCAGATCTACGCGATCTCAACATGATCAAGAAGAACTCCATCGATAATGCAATGGCTTGCGAAGTCATTGAGCATTTGGACAAACCGCATCAGTTTTTGAAATGTCTTTATGAGGTAATGAAGAACGGTGGTAATGTTTTGATCACATCACCTAATTATCGACGTTCCCGACCCAGACTCGTCCCGCTTGGTATCATGCGTAGTTTCGGTGTGACCCAGGGTACTGATGGCGCTCAATATTTGCATACCGCGTACCGGCCCGAAGAGCTGGCAGCGATGGCCAGAGAAACCGGCTTCAGAGTTTTGGACAGTGGCAGTTTTGAACATGAAATGCGCGGATGGCTCAAGCCACTCACCATCCTGCAACAGCTGTTGGGTTCGGTAAGCAACCGGTTCTTTGAAGAATCACGCATGACCTATCTAGTAGAGCACTTCATCAATCTCATACAAAGAGATCTATTCATTATCCTAGACAGCTTCGGCTTCGGTCAATTACTTAAGAAGATATTCGAGGAAGGACGACGGTCTTACATCTTGGCGATTAAATGAAACTGAGCGATTTTCGTTATGAACTGCCAGAAGATCTAATCGCACAATTTCCACTCGGGGATCGCGCCGCGGCACGGCTCATGGTTATCGACCGAGAAAAAGAAACCATCTCGCATCATGTTTTCACTCAGGTCGCTGATTTCTTTCACGAAGGCGATGTCCTCGTCCTTAATGATACAAGAGTCTTCAAAGCACGACTCCAAGGCAAAAAATGCACGGGTGGTCAAATCGAGATTCTGCTCATCAGAGAAACCGCACCGGGTATGTGGGAGGCAATGATTTCGCATGCAAAACGCATGAAAGAAGGAACTGAAATACGTCTAGACGATGACATGTATGCTACGGTCGAGAAAAAAATCACCGGCTCAAAGGTCAACTTGCAGTTCAATGTAAACATCTCGGATGTCATCAGGGAACACGGAAGTGTCCCTCTACCACATTACATCAAGCGTGAGCCAGTGGCCAGTGATGAAGGAAATTATCAGACAGTCTTTGCCAAACAATCTGGTTCAATTGCCGCGCCGACCGCAGGTCTCCATTTCACCGAAGAGCTCTTGAACGGAATAACACGTCAAGACATCACCATCGCGCAAGTCACTCTACACATCGGTCCGGGAACATTCAAACCAATAAGGAACGAAAATATTGAAGAACACATCATGGATGCAGAATACTTCGAAATTTCAACCCAGGCAGCCTCGGCTATAGATAATGCAAAGCGGATCATCGCGGTTGGAACATCGGTCTGCCGCGCTCTTGAAACATACGCCAACACCGGGGAACGCACCGGCTGGGCTAATCTTTTCATTTATCCGGGTTACCGGTTCAAACTAGTGAGCGCCTTGATCACAAATTTTCACTTACCCTCTTCTACCCCGCTATTGCTGGTTTGTGCATTCGCCGGTAAGAAACCGATACTGGCGGCTTATGACCAAGCCATCGAACAAGAATACCGCTTCTTGTCCTATGGCGACGCCATGATGATTCTCTGACACTCACCGATTCACCAAAAACAAACGCAATTCAATTAAGGAATTTGCCAATTGGCGAATTCTCTAATCCATCTCCATAGCAGCAAAAGATTGACAACCTTTCCTTACTATATATAATATATGTTATGCTAAAGGGGCTGGTTATTATCCCAACCTATAACGAATCAGCAAATATCGAAAGAATTATCAACATAATCCTAGCGGTTTCGAGTCAGTTAGAGGTTCTGGTGGTCGACGACAACTCGCCCGATAACACCGCGAAAATCGTTAGGGGAATGTGCTCAAAAAACAAGCGAATTCATCTGAAAACGAGACCCAAGAAAATGGGACTGGGCACCGCATATGTGATGGGATTCGATCATGCGCTGAACAACGGATACGACTTTGCGTTTGAGATGGATGCTGATTTTTCGCATGATCCTATTGAACTACCGAACTTCATTAATCTACTGAAGGACTATGATCTCATCATAGGTTCCAGATACATCCAGGGCATCAGCGTCGTCAATTGGCCATTGAAAAGGCTATTGCTCTCCTATTCTGCGTGCGCCTTTGCACGTGTCGTGACCGGTATACCAGTGAAGGATTTAACGAGTGGCTTCAAGTGTTATTCGAGGAAAGCCCTGGCGCGCGTGGACTGGCATAAGTTCAAGGTTGACGGCTATGGTTTTCAGATCCAGAGTGTGTACTCTATTCTCAAAACAGGACTACGAATCAAAGAAATCCCAATTATTTTTGTCGAGCGTCGGGCCGGCGAGTCCAAGATGTCGAAGCGAATAATATGGGAGGCCTTCTGGTTGGTCTGGAAACTAAGGTTCCTTTCTATATTCAATGGCAAGAAGTATTTAAAGAAAAGCATATGAGGTGATTTTTGATACATTTAATTCTTTACACACTGAGCATCAGCATTCAACCGAGTTATAATACAAACACAACCTACATTTATGAACTGACCGGCCGTGGTAGTGTTATATTTTGTGCAACGAACGGCGGATTCCTCGCCTTTAACACGCTGAGTAATGACTACACCGCCCTCACTAATACAGATGGGCTTCAACAGAACCAGCAAAATTGCCTTGGCCTTGACAGTTCGGGACACATCTGGACTGGCAACGCACTGGGGCTCGCGCTCATCGACCAAAACTTCAGTAGCATCCACATCTATCCAGTTGAATGCTTGACGTGC
>DAOVAN010000031.1 GCA_030671005.1 Caldifarciminota bacterium | reverse complement strand
TCTAGACATTAGACAATTCACAAGCAATCACTTTTCTTTCAGAAACAAAAATAACTATGTCAAATATGTCAAATGTCTAGATTTGACTCCAAACGATCTTCTACAATCTTCCTTACGAGTCCAATTTCCTGTTCAATTGTGAGGTCTGTTGTGTCAACAACAATGGCACTTTCTGCTTTCTTAAGCGGTGAATGCCGGCGGTTCGAATCGTGTTCATCACGGAATCTCAAATTTTCTACAACCTGCTCTGTTTCCGCGTCTATCCTCTTTTCGGCTAATTCCTTAATCCTCCTTTTGGCACGAACCTGCAGGTCAGCCTGCATAAAGATCTTCACCTGGGCATTAGGGAACACCACCGTCCCAATATCCCGTCCTTCACACACAACATTCTTTCCTTCGGCAATTTCTCTTTGTTTGGCCACCATCCAGACCCGCACCTCGGATATCGCTGAAACCTGAGAGACACTACTGCTGACTTCGGGCGTTCGGATCGCTAACGTTACATCTTCACTGTCCAAGTACACTTTGGTCTCGCCGCCATCTTGACGCAGGTCAATCTTCGTTCTACCCAACAATTGCCTGACGAGCTTCATATTAACATGCTCTTCACCCTTACCGTTATTACGAAGGTACTTCAGGGTAAAGGCGCGATACATGGCGCCCGTATCAAGATAAAAAAACTTGAGTCTCCTGGCAACGCCTTTTGCTGTTGTGCTTTTGCCCGAACCTGCCCCGCCGTCAATTGCTACGACGAATTTGGTCATGGAGTGTTTTAACTATGCTTTCATATTGTTTTGACATCTTCACGTTTCTACGCTTCATCACAATCTTAGCGGTCTTAATTGCCTTGTCGAGCTCATACGGCTTCTGCTTTTCCTGAATTGTCCACTTGAAATCGGCAACATATCTAGGCAACATACCGCCGCCCGCATAATTCACAAAACTGCCGATCACGGCACCAGTGGGAATCAGGGTACCGATTCCCAGTTTGGTGTGGTCGCCGATAAAACAGCCGACTTTCATTAGTCCACTGTTGAATTCTTCTCGGCCAATTTTCACACGCACCAGGCCATAATTGTTCTTCAAATCAGAGTTGGTAGTAAGCGCACCAAGATTCACCCATTCACCAACGAATGAATGACCAATAAATCCTTCATGGCACTTGTTTGAGTATCCCTGGAAAATACAAGACTCGACTTCACCACCGATGCGGCAGACTGGTCCGATGCTGGACCTTGTAACCTTTGCCCTCTCGACTATGGTCCCCGGGCCAACATATGATGGTCCGATGATCAATGAGAATGGCCGAATAACCGCACCTGAATCAACATAAACAGGTCCATCACTGACGTCAAAACTGACATGCTTGTGTATTTCAGCACTCTTTGCTACATACATATTCTTTTTATTACCAATGATGTGGATGCCCTTCTTGATGCGACCACTCTTTCGCTGCAGGCGGTATTGCCTGATGAGGATTTCTTCTCTCCACCCTATGAGATCCCAAATATTATTGAGTACAATTCCCTTGATTTGCTTAGACCCTCTGATTGCCACTGCCGCATCTGCTACTTCTTCGCACGATGCCGGAAATGGTGGATTGTATTTTACAAAACCAACCGTATCCGTACCGACCTTGAGTCTGGTGTCCTTCCGTGGTATTGAGAAGTTTTCAGTCAGCAGCAATCGGCTGGATAAGTAAAGCGTCGAATCTCGGGCGACAACCTTTTTCATTCTGAATTGACCCCTTGCCACAAAACTAATATTAGCCCGCTTAAAGAATAATTCTGTGTGCTCGGCGATTGTCTTCATGCCGATACGCAAGCCAAATTGTGGAAAAAGGTTTACCAGCGGGTAGAATTTCTCGTGCTTATCCTCGTAGACTATTATCCTCATAAAGTAAGCAAAATGCTTGCTAGGATCGCGAAAATGATGCCCAAGACTCGGGTCAGGGTAACGCTCTCTTTGAGTACAATGAACCCAAAAAGCACCGGGATAACCACATACAAGTTGGTGAGGGGTAAAATCACCGAGGAAGGGCCGATTTTTAGGGCTTTATAAAAACCAAGTATCGCGACTAATGAGATCAAGCCAACTGGCACCGCATACAATACATGAGTATTGACCATAAGATTCCTTCTGAAAAGCAAGAAAATCGACAGAAAGACAATGGACCAGAATGAAATCCAGAACGTCACGCTCACGGTGTTTAAATAGCGGGTCAGCAACTTACTACCAATTGCCCAGAATCCCCATCCAATTAGGGCCATAAAGATGTATTTCATGTAACCCATGGTGCATTATAATGAATAAGAGACGATAAGTCAATACAACAAGCACAACCCCTGTATCATTGTAATGATACAACATCGCTGTCATCCCCTGTAGTATCTCTGTAATCTGGTGTATATCACTGCCATCATGGGATTTCTGCATTACGCAGAAATCCCAATTTCTATTGACAAAATTGAAAATAAACCTATAATTGCAGTATGATTAAGGTAAGAATAGACGATAAAGTCATCGAAATTGAAAAGGGAAAACGGGTCATCGAATTATTGGATGACAAGAGGTATTTTGCCGCCCGCATCAATGGCGAGCTGCGCGACATAACAACTGAAATCACGGAAGATTGTGAACTCGAGCCCCTAGACTTCTCAACTGAAGAAGGTAGGAAGATATACTGGCATTCATCATCCCATGTCATGGCGATGGCAGTGAAGGCAGTTTTTCCTGATGCTAAACTCGCAATCGGGCCAGCCATTGATCAGGGTTTTTACTATGATTTCGACACAAAAAAGCCCTTTTCTCCAGACGACCTCGTCAAGATAGAGAGAAAGATGAAACAGCTCATCGACCAGAACGTCCCATTTGAACGTACGGTCATGAGGAATCAGGAGGCACTCCATCTCTTCGAAGAAAGGCATGAATCATACAAGGTAAAGTTAATTGAGGAAATTGATGATAATGAGATAAGTCTTTACCACAATAATGATTTTGTAGATTTATGTCGTGGTCCTCATCTCCCGAGTACCGGGTATATCACCGCCTTCAAGCTGCTGAGTCTGGCTGGGGCTTACTGGCGCGGCGACATCAATGAGCCGATGCTCTCGCGAATATATGGAATATCGTTTCCTACTGAAGATGAGTTAAACGACTATCTTAAGAGAATCGAAGAAGCAAAAAAGCGCGATCATCGAAAACTGGGCACCGAGCTGGAGTTGTTTTCTATATTTGAACAAGCAGGCGCAGGGCTGGTTCACTGGCATCCCAAGGGTGCCACTTTAAGAAGAATCATTGAAGCATACTGGATGAAAGAACACCTTGCCGCAGACTACCAGCTCAACATTACCCCGCATATTGCACGCGGACAGCTCTGGCATCAGTCTGGACATTATGATTTCTATTTCGACAACATGTACACGCTACCCGTGGAAAATGAAGAATATATCCTCAAACCGATGAACTGTCCTGGCCAAATACTGATTTACAAATCAAAGGTCAGGAGTTACAAGGAGCTACCCCTGAAGTATGCCGAATTAGGCACTGTGTACCGCAAGGAACTGTCCGGTACCCTTCACGGGCTATTACGCGTCAGGGGCCTGACCATTGATGATGCCCACATTTTTTGTCAGCCCAATCAGATCGAGGACGAGTTGACCAAAGTCTTGGAACTAGCCAAGAAGATGTTGAACAAGTTTGGTTTTCACGAATTCAGGGTTGACCTTTCGGTACGTGGCCCAAAAGACAAAGAGAAATACATGGGCAGTGATGAAGAATGGGAAAGAGCGGAGAAGGGGTTGACTGCCGCACTCAACAGGGTTGAACTCGAGTATAAACGCATGGAAGGTGAAGCAGTATTTTACGGACCGAAGATCGACATCAAGCTGCTTGATGCTTTAGGCCGCGAATGGCAGGCCTCGACTATTCAATTCGACTTCAACCTACCCGGTAGACTCGACATCGAGTACATGGACCGAGATGGTCAACACAAGCAGGTAGTTATGATACACCGTGCCATTTACGGTTCACTGGAAAGATTCATCGGCTGTCTCATCGAACATTACGCTGGTGCGTTTCCACTCTGGTTAGCGCCGGTGCAAGTCGTGGTCATGCCCATAACTGATAAAGAGGATCGTTATGCTCAACAGATACTGAAAAGATGTAAGAAGCAGGGATTAAGAGCCGAACTCAACAACAAGTCAGAAAAGGTCAACTATCGCATAAGGGAAGTCGAGGTGAGTAAGGTGCCTTATATGCTCATCCTGGGACAGAGAGAAATTGTGGATAAGATGGTGTCAGTAAGAAAACACAAGGAAGGTAACTTGGGTCAGATGAAATTGAAAGAATTTTTTGGATTACTACAATCAGAACAAGGAGGTGAAAATTAAGCACCTGCCAAAAGCAAACAGACACATCCGGGCACAACGGGTAAAAATCGTGAACGAAGATGGATCAATGCTTGGCGAATTCCACATAAAGGAAGCCATGCGCATGGCCCAATCAAAAGACCTTGATTTGGTAGAAGTTGCTCCAAATGCCAGGCCTCCGGTCTGTCGACTAATGGATTTCGGCCGGTATCTCTATGAGAAGAAAAGGCAAGAACGTGAAGCACGCAAGCATCAGCACCGTACCACGGCGCGTGGCATGAGATTCTCACTGAAGATCAGTGAACACGATTACCAGGTTAAACTGGCGAAAGTCAAGGAGTTCTTAATGGATGGCGACCGGGTGAAGGTATCGCTGCGCCTGAGGGGACGGGAAGTTGTGCATGCCGACATGGCCTTGAAGATGTTTCAGAAGATGCAAGTTGACTTGGAAGGACTTGGCAAAATGGAGGCAAAGCCCAAACGAGAAAGCAATATATTCCAGGTCACGTTCTTAGCAGAAAAAAAGAGGAGATAGTTTAATGGCGAAGCAAAAGACCAAGCGAGGTGCTGCAAAGCGGCTGAAAATCAAGAAAAGTGGCGTTATTATGCGGCAAAGGGCTGGCAAAAGCCATCTCTTGTCCTCGAAGTCGAGGAAAAGGAAGCGTAGACTTCGTAAACCTACAAAGGTCTCGAAGCCAGATAGAAAGAGAACAAAGGCGTTGGTATACTAAGATTTCTGCTGTTTGCAGAAATCTGCGCGTTCCGCCCAAGGCGGAACTTAATTATTGTGCAAATGATGATTACGAGTGACGAAAAGGTAGTGAATATGCACATCTCAGCGAAAATATTGACAGAATTTTGAAAATGATTATAATTTGAAAAGAAAGGAGTCTGGACATGCCAAGAACGAAAAATACCCCTCAGACGCGAAAAAGGCGAAAAAAATGGCTAAAACAGGCAAAAGGCTACTGGGGTGCCAAGCATCGACTCTACAAGACTGCACGGATTGCAGTAATGAAGGCTTGGTTGTCAGCATATCGCGAACGAAAGCGGAAAAAACGCGTATTTCGTGCTCTGTGGATAACTAGAATAAACGCTGCCCTTCGCAGCAAGGGCATGAAGTATTCACAATTCATGCATTCCCTGAAAAAGCATAACATTGACCTAGATCGTAAGACACTGGCCAGCATTGCCTATGAATATCCTGAGCAATTCGATGCATTGATTGAGATATGTCAAACTGGCGGAAAGAAGAGCAAAGCAAAGGATGCAGGAAAAGCTGAATAAATTAGAGAAAGAGATTCAAAGATCGCTCGCCGAGGCAAGCGACGCAGCGACGCTAGAGGCGGTCAGGATTAAATACCTGGGGCGCAAGGGAGCAATAAATATGCTCTTCAAGGAAATCGCTCAAATGTCCATAGAGGAAAAGAAAACCTGCGGCGAGGCGATTAACAAGCTGAAAAACGACACAGTAAGTGAGTTGAATCTTCGCCTCGAGCGATTCAAGGACAAATCAAAGGGAAGGTTTGAATTGCTCTTGCCTGGGAAAATGCCGCCGGTTGGCCATTTTCACCCTCTTTCAAAGGTTTTCAATGAAATTGTAATGTTTTTCAAAAGCCACGGCTTTACTGTCGAAACCGGGCCCGAGATTGAGTATGATTGGTACAATTTCGGAGCCCTCAATATGGCTAAGGACCACCCGGCTCGTGATATGTTCTCCAGTTTTTTCATCAAAGAAGATTTACTGCTACGGAGTCACACCTCTCCAGTACAGATAAGGGTCATGGAAAACCAGAAGCCACCCGTCAAGATCATCTGCCCGGGCCGGTGTTACCGTTATGACGCGTTCGATGCGAGTCACTCACCGGTTTTCCACCAGGTAGAAGCCTTATACGTCGACAAAGGGGTATCTCTGGGTGAATTGAAATGGCTGCTCAGTGAATTTGTGAAGTACATTTTCGGCCCAAAGACTAAGTACCAGCTGAGGCCTTCCTTCTTTCCGTTCACCGAACCCTCTGGTGAATTAGCGATAAGTTGTATGGTATGCGGGGGTGAAGGCTGCTCAGTGTGCAGCAACAGCGGCTGGCTCGAACTCCTTGGCTGTGGCATGGTACATCCCAATGTTCTGAAGAACGTCAAAATTTCTCCCAAGAAATACTCAGGCTACGCCCTGGGTATGGGCGTTGAGCGCGTTGCAATGGTGAAGTACATCATCGATGATATTAGAGTCTTTTATAATAATGATATTAGATTCTTGGAACAATTCTAATCAACTGTGTTGATATGATTACAATGATAATAAAAACAGATTACAGTGATACTAAAAGGATGATTACAGAGATAATAAAAATAGATAGCGGAGATACAATGAATC
This sequence comes from Caldifarciminota bacterium, assembly GCA_030671005.1. GTDB lineage: Bacteria > Hydrothermota > Tepidihabitantia > SM23-42 > SM23-42 > SM23-42. The sequence continues at coordinate 6,410 of DAOVAN010000031.1, read as the reverse complement.
TAAGTAACCATCGCTGTGATCTTTTCTTTTATCTCCGGTACGATTTTTGCCCAAATCTCCGATTTGGTAGCAAAAATCAGTATCCCGAGTTCGGTGAGGGACATCACCCCGAGCGTAGCGAGGAAGTGAGGTAGGGGTGTTAATTTCAATTAAGTGGCTTGATGAGTTTCTAAAAACAAGAATCGATATTACTAATCTAGAGAAGGTATGTCTGAGTCTAGGCCTTGAAGTCGAAGATAAAATAAAGTATGTACCCGACGGTATATTCATTGGACAGATAAAAAGGATCACCCCTCATCCTCGACAAGAAGGCCTGGATGTATTGAATGTAAGTGCTAAAAAGAATATCCAAATCGTCACGGCAGCCAAGAACATCAAGAAAGGCGATCTTGTTCTTGTTGCACCAGCCAATGTCAAACTCAACGATAGCATGGTCACCGAAAAGAATTTCGGCGGGATCAAATCACAAGGTGTGTTGGTAAGTGAACAAGAATTAGGATTGGCTGAAGAATCAACCGGCGTCATTGTGCTGGATCGTGGTAAACCAGGCGCACCATTTGCAGACTATTTCGACGACCTGATTGTTGATATCGGTACGACGCCCAACCGGCCAGACTGGCTGTCCTTAGAAGGTATTGCTCGTGAGATATCTGGTAGTCTGGGTATTGATTACTCCAAGCTGAGTTCACTGGATAGACTGTACGCTCCAAAACAACGTAATCGAACCGGTAGTTTCAAAATCAGAATTGCTGATATCGGTGGCTGTCCCAGGTATACCGGACGTGTCTTCGACAACACCACGGTCGAGGAATCTCCGTTCTGGCTGAAATGGCGTCTGTATTGTATGGGTATGAAGGGCATAAATAACATTGTGGACATTACCAACCTCGTCATGCTTCTGAGCGGCCAACCACTGCATCCCTTTGATCTTGATTTACTTAAGGGTGGCATTGTTATCCGGCGGGCACAGGCGGGAGAGAAATTCGTGACCCTGGACAATACAGTCCTCAAGCTCGCCCGGGAAGACCTGGTTATCGCTGACCACGATGGACCCATTGCACTTGCCGGTATCATCGGTGCAAAACGTGCGCAGATATCAACCGCCACAAAAAGGGTAGTCCTCGAAAGCGCCTACTTTGACCCCAAGCGTATTGGGCACACAGCACGACGATTAGGCCTCATGACCGATGCCTCAACGAGATTTGAAAGGGGTGGTGATCTAGCCATTGTCGATGCAACCTCAGCTATGGCCGGAGCACTGTTCAAACAGCATGTCCGCAGCCGGGAAATAGAATTCATAGGCCAGGGCAAGAAGGCAACGCCGAAAAAGATGCAATTCTCGCTCCAGCGGTTGAACGAAATACTATCGCTGAATTTGAACGCCAAGCAAGTTAGAGACATATTAAAGAAGATCAGCATTCAGGTCACGGGTACGAAGAAACTGCTTGCACGAATACCCCATTTCCGCCGCGACCTAGAGATCGAGGAAGATATATATGAAGAGGTTGCACGTGTCTACGGTTACATGCGGATACCTGAGACCGAACCGAAGAAATGGGCCGGGCACGCCAAAATCAACAAAGCGCTTGTTTACGAGGAGATGATCAAGAATTATCTGGTCGGACAAGGATTCGATGAAACATACAATCTATCGTTAATGTCGAGCAGACTACTCGAGCAATTCGGGTTTTCGGAGTATGTAAAAATAGTGAACCCGCTCAACGAGCGGTTCGATGCACTTAGACCAACACTCTTTTTTGGGTTGTTGGATTCTTTGAACTACAATCTGTCCAAGGGCAATAGATCCCTTAAGTTATTTGAAACCGGGAACGTACTGCTCTCCAAGCCGCCTTTTCAGGAAACAGAACTGGGAGCCATATTAGGCGGAGATCGCTATCGAGATTTCTGGCATCAAAGTAACGAAGAACTAAACTACTTCGATGCCAAGGGTGTAATAGAAAGCATTTTCTACATCCTCCACATCAATGAGGCCAGCTTCAAACCGACAAACAAACAGGGTTTTGAACAAGGTGTCACGATCTGGGCATCCGGTAAAGAACTCGGGTTCTTGGGTTCTATCGATGCCAGTCTCTGTAAGGAGCCATATTACTATTTTGAATTAGCACTGGATCCTCTGTGGAACATGAGCGGCGACACTTTTTACATGCCACCAGCAAAATTCCCTGCCAATACGAGAGATCTTTCCTTCATCACTGATGAAGCAGTACAAGTCCCTGCTATGGTTAATGTCATATCCAAAGTCGGCGGGCCGATTTTGGAAAAGGTTGTACTATTCGATTATTACAAGGGGAAAAATTTGCCCCCGGCTAAGAAAAGCTTAGGATTCCGTCTACACTTCCGTGCACCAGACCGGACGCTGACCGACAAAGAGGTAGACATCTTTGTCAAGAAAATTGCTGAGGAAACGCTTAAGACGTTCAAGGCAAATCTCAGAACAAAGGAGTAGAGTTGGACGAATTAACTAAGCTTGAGGAACGTATCGACAAGTTGATTTCTTTGATCAACGAGATCAAGCAGAAGGTCGAAAATTTGGAGGAAAGCAACAGTCGTTTGCAAAATGCTAAACAAGAAGCAAAAAAACGGGTTGATGGTTTAATAGAGAAGGTTGATAATCTTTTATTATAGGAGATAAGGTGAAGAAAACCGAGGTCATCGTAAATATCTTTGGAAATGATTACCGCGTCATTTCCGACGATGTGGATACTGAACGAATAAAGGAAGTCGCCGAAATCGTCGATGCCAAAATGAAAGAAATACATCGGGAGTTCCCTTTGCCTTCGACGACAAAAATAGCGGTACTCGCCTGTTTGAATTTGGTTGATGACTATCTCCAACGAGATAATCAACTTAATAAGAAATTATCTGAAATGGAAGAGAGGATTAGAGATCTAATCCTCAAGATAGACGAAGCTGTTCCATAATTCGTTCCCTGCGGTGCTCGTGATAGGTATTAAGTCTTGAGCCAACACCCATCTTAAGGGAGCCAAGTTCGACCAGGGATTTTACCCGAAGTCGACCGGCGCCCATCTTAACCTTGGGTTCATAGACTTTTTACCACACGGCACTTGCGGGGGGCTTTAATAAATTAGCCTCCGGTGGAGGTAAGGAGTCTTTATGATTATATCTGTGATAATAGCCGTCGCCGCCTCAATTGCGGCGATCGTTTTAGCAATTTCCTTGTATCAAAAATATGGAAAATCAAAACTAGCGACTGCCTCGACCGAAGCTTCAAGATTGATCGAAGAAGCAAAAAGAGAAGCCGACAACAGTCGTAAATCAGCTGAGATCGCCGCCAAAGAACACTGGTATCAAGAGAAACTCAAGTTTGAAAAAGAAACCGCCTCCAAGAGAAAAGAGATCGATAAAGCCGAGCAAAGACTAGCAGAAAAAGAGATGATATTAGACCGGCACGAGCATCTGATCGTTGACAAAGAGAAAGAACTGATGACTACGCAACACAACCTGCAGAATAAAGAGAGAATCATTCACGCGAAATCAGAGCGGTTAGACCAAATGATAAGAGAGCAAAACGAAGCGCTTCAGAAGATCGCTAACTTGTCTAAGGAAGAGGCCAAAGAGATGCTCAAGAAGAATCTCGAAGCCGAAGCTAGACATGAAGCCGCGTCTTTGATTAACCAGATCAAAGAAGAAGCAAAAGCAAAGGCTGATGACAGCGCACGTGAAGTGATACTACAGGTCATCCAGCGTTGTGCTACTTCGCATACGGCGGACACGACGATATCCGTAGTGCCAATTCCATCTGATGAAATGAAGGGACGGATAATCGGCCGAGAAGGCAGAAACATCAGGGCATTTGAGAATCTGACCGGCTGCGAGGTCGTCATCGATGATACACCCGAGATGATATCCCTCTCCTGCTTCGATCCGATACGGAGGGAAGTTGCCCGTATTTCAATGGAAAAGCTGATAACCGATGGACGAATACATCCATCAAGAATCGAAGACGTAGTACAGAATGCACGTAAAGAGATTGAAGGCATCATCAAAAACACGGGTGAAGAGGTGGTGCTGGAGCTAGGCATAATCGGCGTGCCGCCCGAAATCATCAAATATCTTGGCAAAATGAAATACCGGACCAGTTACGGACAGAACTTACTGCAACATTCGAAAGAGGTCGCCTATCTTTCAGCGTTACTTGCGCAAGAGTTAGGGCTGGATCAGAATATGGCAAAAAGGGCAGGTCTCCTTCATGACCTGGGTAAGGTTGCCGACGGAACATTCGAAGGCTCTCATGCTCACATCGGTTCCGAAATCGCTACTAAGTTTGAAGAGTCCGAAGTTATTATTAATTCGATTGCTGCCCATCATGAGGAAATTAAACCCATATCACCCTATGCGGCCATTGTGGAGATCGCAGACTCGATCTCCGGGTCAAGACCCGGTGCGCGCCGCGAGACTATCGAGGCGTACATAAAGCGGCTTAACACGCTCGAAGAACTGGCCTCTTCGTTTGACGGCGTGGAGAGGGTATTTGCCATACAGGCCGGCCGTGAAATCAGGGTCATGGTTCACCCTGAGAAGATCTCCGATCTTCAGGCCGAGAGCCTAGCACATGACATCGCGCGCCGCATTGAGAAAGAAACTCAATACCCCGGCCAGATAAAAGTCACGGTGATACGGGAAAAGAGGGTAGTGGAAACAGCTAAATAGAATTTCGAATTTCGGAATGCGAATTTCGAAGAAATGGTACTGCGTTTTTACAGCAGCAGTCCTATTATATCTGCCGTCACTATGATCAAATAATGTAGTAACACACAGGGTAGAAAACTGCGGGCACGCAAGCCGATTATACCGAGGAAAATCCCCGCAAATATCGCACCATAGGCTTCGATCTTTGGCTTTTTGAAGTGCCAAAGTGCAAAGGGCATAGCCTGTATCACGACGCTCATCCTACCAAAGGTTCTCTCGAGCCCGAACAACATGAATCCCCGGAAGAAAAATTCCCAGCCCAGCATGTACCAGAGTTGAATCAGTTGGTAAAAGAAGAAATAGCTCATGCCATGTGCGGCCTTACGGTACAGGGGGTAGACAGTCTTGAGATTAGTGAACTTGAATGCGATAATAAGGATAATCAGAAAAATCGCATAGAAAAAGAACACTTCTTTCATCCATTGCTTCGGATTACCGAGATTTATCCCAAAATCTTTAGGTGCACGTTTGAAAAGAAAGAGGAGTAACAAAGGTGAAATCACGTATATTAAGCCAACGATGATGAGGCGCTCAAGGAATGCCTCTCCGGGCAGGATAAAATGTGTGCGCCGCAAGAACAGCACAAAAAGCAAAACAAGTGTAGAATAGATAATAATGGTTGCCGCTTCAAGATCGATTTTCTTGAACTCATCGAGATAGTCCCTCAGCAACCTTAACACATCCCAATTATATCCATTGTATCATTACAATCAAGAATTATGAGAGAACCCATGCGTATCAGCAAATCAGCGAAAAAGCCGCAACTACGTCATTGCGAGCCCTGAGTTTATCGAAGGGCGTGGCAATCTCACCAACCCATCCGGTCATTGCGAGGCTGGCTTCGCCAGCCGTGGCAATCTCTGCAGTTCTTGCGTAAGATTGCTTCGTCGCCCACCTACGCAGAAGCTACAGTGGACTCCTTCCTCCTAAGGCGGACAAGCGCAATGACCCCACACCTCTTCGAGCTACGGGGCAGGCAGTATACCTTAGTTCTTCCTCTCCCTGCTCGAGGGAGAGGATTCCCACAAAACACCCTCTCCCTTGAGGGGAGAGGGCCAGGGTGAGGGTGTACATCTCCCTGTCTCCGTTTTCACCTGGTCTCATTGTCATAGTAAGAGAGGTAAGGATATGTAGCCATGAGCCATCTATCACTTGCGACCGGACAAAAAAAAGGCGGGCTTAAGCCCGCCCCTTCTAATTTTAGTATGCTTAGTGGGTAATCAGACGTAAACCTGACACTGTTTGTAACCAGGTTTCCACTTGGATAGTACCGGCAATTGTATCTGCGCCAAAGAACTTCACCAATCCATAGTGCTCTTCTGCATCCAGATAAACACCAATATACGTCGTGTCAGTTTCGATGCCGCTCATGAATCTGAAAAAGGTCGTCGGAGCGTAACGCGGTAAGATTGCTTGCGGATCTGGGAGAGGATCCGAGAACCATGTCACGCGCCAGTCGGCTTGAGGAACCGCGCCTCCACCCGGGTCATGTGTAGCGGTATCAGGGCTGGATATGCTCCAGGGAACAGGCCAAGGCCCACCTATAGAATCATTCATGAAATTCGTGATATAGAAGTCGACAAAGGAATCATTTGCTGCATTGGCCATGGGATAGGTAGCACCCATGAAGTCAACGGTTATCGCCCAACCGTATCCATCATGGTCTCCGCTTGCGTTCA
>DAOVAN010000163.1 GCA_030671005.1 Caldifarciminota bacterium | reverse complement strand
AAGAGTGTCATCGCCAAGGGCAAAGACATAAAAACGCCGGTCGCCTTTGTCGGCGGCGTAGCAGCGAATGAAGGCATGATAAAGGCCTTTTTGGATGTTCTCGAGATACCACACGAGGATCTGATAATTCCCGAACACTATAATTGCATGGGAGCAATCGGCGCGGTGCTTGCAGCAAGAAGATTGGATCTGCAATCAGCCTATCGAGGTTATGAGAGACTAGAGCAATGGCTTGCACTACCCAAACTCGTCAAACGCTTGCCGCCCCTGAATGGCAAGAAGCGCATACAACGCATAATCAATTCGACCCCACCGCTCACAAAGACCAAAGTCTATCTTGGCGTTGATGTTGGTTCAATATCGACCAATTTGGTGGTCATCGACGGACAGGGTAATTTACTGGCGCGTAAGTATCTCTGGACTAAGGGTCGACCTATCGATGTGGTGCTCGAAGGACTCGCTGAGCTGAAATCTGAGATGGGTGACAAAGTCGAAATCGTTGGTGCGGGCACTACTGGTTCGGGCCGCTATCTGATTGGTGAATTCATCGGCGCCGATATCATCAAGAATGAAATCAGCACCCAGGCACGAGCAGCGCTAGAGATCGATCCTGAAGTCGATACGATATTTGAGATCGGTGGTCAGGATTCAAAATTCATCAGTCTGCAAAACAAAACCATCGTCGATTTTGAGATGAACAAGGTCTGCGCCGCGGGTACAGGTTCTTTCCTCGAAGAACAGGCGCAGATCCTCGGTGTCAAACTAGATGATTTTGGTGACCAAGCCCTGCAAGCGAAATCACCAATCAATCTTGGTGAACGCTGCACTGTCTTCATCAACTCAGAGGTTGTGCATCACCAGAAAGACACTAGTGAGCGTGAGAATCTGCTTGCCGGCCTGGGCTACTCAATCGTCTACAATTACCTTAACCGGGTAGTGAGTGGCAAAAGAGTAGGCAACAAAATATTCTTCCAGGGCGGGGTCGCCGCCAACAAAGCAGTTGTCTCGGCCTTTGAAGAAGTCTTGAATAAAGAATTGACCGTACCGCAGAATTATGATGTCACCGGTGCCATCGGCATAGCGTTGATCGTACGCGATGGCAATATCGCAAAAACAAAATTCAAAGGACTTGATCTCGCCTCAAAATCATACTCTTCTGGCTCGTTTACATGCCAGGATTGTAGCAATGAATGTGAAATAAACGAGATAAAGATCGAAGGTGAAGAAGCGATCCATTATGGCGGACGGTGTGGCAAATATGAGGAAAAAGAAAAACAAAACAAGAATAACCTGCCGGATTTGTTCAGGATGCGTAATGACATTTTCTTTCAGATGGACAAAATCGAAGGCATTGAAATCGGCATTCCCAGAAGTCTAATAATGTACGAAGTATTTCCCTTTTTCTATGAATTCCTGAAGCAACTGGGGTTTAAGCCGATTCTGTCCGAGCCGACAACCCGCAAAGCCATCGAGCGCGGTGCCGAACTTTCAGTCGCGGACACCTGTCTGCCGGTAAAAATCGCACTAGGGCAAATCCAGAGTCTGCTAGACAGGAAGATTACCAAGCTTTTCTTACCGAGTGTCATTACTATGCCACCCCAGGATGAGATTTTCCCGCGTAGTTATGTCTGTCCATATGTGCAATCCATCCCCTACTTTACACGCGCCATATTTGACGGAGATATCGAAATCTATTCTCCATATCTGCATTTCGACCGCGGCACAGCCGGTGTCGAAGAATCGCTCATCGATTTTGGCAAGAAATTCAACAAGTCAAAAAGCGAAGTCAAAAGGGCAATCAAGCTCGCTTATGCCCATTGGGCCGATGTTCAGCGAAAAATCAAGGAACTCGGCAAGCGTACACTTGAACAAGTGAAAGACATCGCATTTGTGGTCTGCTCAAGGCCTTATAATGGGTATGATCTGGGTATGAACCTGAACCTTCCAAAGAAGTTACGCGACCTGGGCGTACTGGCTATCCCTGTCGATTTCCTCGATTTAGACTACAAATCAATCAAAGGCGACTTCCACAACATGTACTGGCACTATGGTCAGCGCATCTTAGCCGCGGCTGAGATGCTCAGTAAGGACAACCGGCTCTTTCCGGTCTATCTCTCTAACTTTGCCTGCGGCCCAGATTCATTCCTCACCAAATTCTTCAAAGAAAAACTGGGTGATAAACCATTCCTGCTCATGGAAATCGATGAGCATTCGGGTGACGCTGGGTTCATAACGCGCACCGAAGCCTTCTATGACAGCATCAAGGGTGCAACAAGAACCGGAGAATCAAGAAGCATTAGCCCCCGAAGTGAAGTCAAAAAAGGACGGAAAATATACGTACCCTACATGTGTGATGGCGCCAGGGTCCTAGCCAGTGCCATGAAATACAGCGGCATTGATGCCGAAGTGCTGCCTCCTCCGGATGAAGAATCCGTCAACATCGGACGACAATTCACCTCGGGGCGCGAGTGCATACCAGCAATCATTACGGCCGGTGACATGGTGAAGAAGATCAATTCACCTGGCTTCATCCCTGAGCGCAGCGGATTCTTCATGGCGCAGGGTTCGGGTCCCTGCCGCTTTGGACAATACTATAAATTACACCGTATCATTCTCGACGATTTGGGCTTACGGGACGTTCCGATCTATGCGCCGAGTCAGGGACCCAGTCTCTTTGATGACCTGGGTCCTATGGGCATTAAATTCCTCACTTCGGTCTGGGATGGAATCTGTGCGGTTGATGCATTGGAAGCAAGAAAATGGATGATAAGACCCTACGAAAAAACACCGGGCAAGACGAACTTCATCTACAATCGCGCCCTTGATGAGGTGTGTAGACTCATCGAGACCGGACAAGGCATTATCCCTTTCTTAAAAGACATACGCAAAGACCTGGACTCAATTGATGTCCATCATGTCCAGAAACCGCGCATTGGTATCGTGGGTGAGATATATGTACGTTCTCAACCGTTCAGTAACAATTTTGTCATCAATAGGCTCGAGGAATTGGGTTGTGAGGTTGCATTACCCTCAGTCGGCGAGTGGTTCTTCTACACTAACTACACAAGGGTAAGGAACTGCGGCTGGTTCAATCAATACCGCCGCATGTTCTTCACAATGTTGTTTGATCGATACCAGAAATACCGCCAGAAGAAAATCTTCAAAATCCTCGGTTTGACTCCAGAAGCTTCAGTCATCAAGGTGTTGGACCATGCAAACGCCTACATGCATTCCACTTTGGAAGGCGAGGCAGTAATGACCATCGGTAAGACCGTAGATTTCATCAAGGAAAATTTCTCCGGCGTGGTCAATGCAATGCCCTTCACCTGCATGCCGGGCAACACCGTCACCACAATATACAAAAAAGTGAATGAAGATTACCCGGATTTTCCGCTCTTTAATTTATCCCTGGATGGTCTCGACCATGCGGTCGACGCCATGCGCCTGGAAACCTTCGTTACCCAGGCAA
>DAOVAN010000090.1 GCA_030671005.1 Caldifarciminota bacterium | reverse complement strand
GTCTTGACTATGAATACCAGATCGTTATGAACACCGGGTTTGCACCCCATTTTTCCCTGGTCTATCACTTGAAAGAGTTCGCCCTCCAAAAGGGCATCGGCATGAATGTACGCGGCTCAGCCGCCTCGTCCTTTATTCTCTATACATTGGGGTTATCAATAACGAATCCACTGAAACATAACCTGCCATTTGAAAGATTCCTAAATCCTCAACGCACCGAGCCACCCGACATTGACGTTGATGTTGAGTTCAGCCAGCGTGAAAGATTGATAAAAGAAATTTACAAAAAATTCGGCAGCGACTACGTCGCTCACATTTCGGTAGTCAATCGCTTCAAGCGCCGGGCGAGCTTCCGCGAAACAGCCCGTGCTCATGGCATCACACCGCGTGAACTGAAAAGTATCAATAATCACCTCGAAGAAAAAACCATACAGGTCATACATGACCTATCCGAAAGAATTATTGGCTATCCCCATTATTTTTCATGCCATCCAAGCGGCATTGTCATAACCCCAAAACAAATCTACAATTATGTACCACTATACCCCAGTCCTGCAGATCAGGTTACCCACCTAGACAAAGATGGGGTCGAAATGGTTGGTTTAGTAAAAATCGATATTCTCGGCGTGAGAGGTTTCCCCGAATTGTATTTGTCAAAAGAGAAGATCAATTTTAACGACACGGAAGTCTTCCAGTTCATCGGTAAAGCAAAAACCCTGGGTTGCTTTCAGATCGAAAGCCCAATGGTTAGATATATGCTCAAACGTATAAACCCAAAAATAACCATGGATATTGCCAATGCGATCGCCATCATCCGACCAGGCCCAGCCCAAGGTGGCATGAAAGAAAGGTTTCTCAAACGAATCAAAGGCGAAGAGAGAGTAGACTACCCGCATCCAATGCTCCAGGAGGCTCTGTATGATACGCTTGGCATTCCTGTGTATCAAGAACAGATCTTGCAAATCGCCCATGACTTCGCCCATTTCTCATTGAGCGATGGAGATATGCTACGTCGCGCAATGACCAAGGCGCGAAATTTGAATAGCATGAAGGAACTCAAGGAAATATTTTTTTCTAAAGCAAAGAATATGAACTACTGCAACAAGGAAATCGAGCCTGTTTGGGATCGTATAAGATCATTTTCTTCGTTCGGGTTCAACAAGGCACATAGTATAACGTATGCAACGCTCGCCTATTTGTCGACATACCAAAAATTCTACGAGCCGCTCAAATTTTTTTGTCAGGTCATAAATAATAAAGGCGGCTACTACCCTACTGGCGCTTATATCAACGAAGCACGGAGATGGGGAATAAAAATCCTAGCACCCGACGTCAGCAAGAGTGAAAATAAATTCATTGTATTCGACTCATCACTCCTGACCGGGTTGGATGAAATAAGAGACCTCTCTATAGAAACAATAAAAAGGATCATCAAACTGAGGCCTTTCAAGGATGCACGGAATTTCTTTTATCGCGTGCGGCCTTCAATCGACGAAGGCGTTTCCTTGATAAAATCCAAGAGTTTGGATACATTTGAACATACCTGGCCTGAACTGTACTTTCTCTTGTTAGATTCAAAGATCCCAAAAGAAATCATTCCCGATTTCGCTGAAAAAACCCCTAAATTTCGTGATTTCCGCGACCAAGTTAAACTATTGGATCAACTTAAAACAATTGAATTCATCCCTGAAAAACATATCCTAGAAATATTCTATCCGGCGCGCCGAGTGCATATATCCGAATTATCAAGAAAAAGAGAAACAAAAATCATCGGGACGCTTATCACCAGAAGAACTATTCGCACGAGAAACAACAAATTGATGTGTTTTCTAACGATTGACGATGAAACCGATATTCTGGAGGTTGTAATATTCCCGAATAAGTACAACTCAGACAAGATCGGACCAGTAATGCAAATCGTCGGAACTATGCAAGACGATTCGCTGATCGCTGATGCGTATACTACATTACCAATCGCTCACCACGACACAGAAGAAAAAACCAAATATGAGCGCTTCGTTCAACGAGCGTAGAGCTAATCAACAACAACAACCTTACGAACATCACTTTTATCCGCGGTCACTAGTTCCAAGAAATAGACACCATTCGATAGCCGGCGTCCGCGCTCATCATCGAGATACCAAGACACATCAGGTAACAACGAGCCACGCGTTATTGTCTTAACAAGTCGGCCAGTTATATCATATACCTTCAATGAACCGACCTCACCGACCACCGCGCTTCCAACACGGATAACCAGCTGCTGATGCACAGGATTTGGTAAAACTGTCAACAATGGATTTCTCAACTCTTCAATGGACAGTTCATCCACGGACAGCACATCGAACCAGCTGAGCAATTCCGCGAGGAGTTCTTCGAGGCTCATATGCCCTGTTATTTCGTTCACCGCCTCCAATCCGAAACCACAATATATGATCTGGTAGTCTGGGAATGTTTGACTGTACCATAATGCCGCGCAGTCAACAAGTGAAGTATCGTAGTATAAAAACTCGTGTGCACTACCGTCCGACGCAATCACATCACGCGAGTACTGGCTGGGCGCACTTCCTACCGTGAAGATCTTGTACAGAGACTGACCTAGCGAATCAAGCGTGTCCGGATAACATCGTAGTGCGTGAAGAGAATCACTGATCAGTTGCGCATGAAGCCAATTTGTGTAGAACTGAGTACCAGAAATTTCCTGGCCGATATTCTGCCCGGTGATGATCAGTTTTCCTTCATCACCGAGAAAAAGAATAAGACTATCTTGTTCTGCTGGTGTGATCGTGCTGGTCGCTGCTCGACCCGTATACCAGATAATCGCGTTCGAGTAGAACTCATCCATCCTGCTTATCGGGAATATCCCCTGCACCATCGGTACCCAAATTTTGCACGTAAGTCCAAGAGAATCGAGTGCCTCCGCATAATACTCATCATAACGTGCCTGATCATCGCGGTTCACGACGAGCAAGTCGGCAGGTCTGGTACCAATGTTCAGTACGGATATTGAATCAGGCGTAACATATATCCCTTCGATTCGTAAATCAGGATAGGGTATTCTGGTATAGACAACTGCGCGGTAGAGCGAATCGATCAAATAGATACTGAAGTCTCCGCTGATTGAATCACTGACCGTGCTATCAAAGTACACTGCACCTGTGTCGTCAGCAAACTGAAAATAAACATGCGCATACACGCCATTGCCATTGATTGTATCGCTGATGTTCCCAGACACGTGTCTCAATGGCTGCACATATATTGATGTGAAGAATGTGTCATTTGTAGGTCGCTCATCGCCCGGATACACACCAAAGGCGTCGAAGCTAAAATAACCTGTATCACTCGGCATCCAAACGCCGGCGAATGCAACCGAATCTTCATCTCCTATGTCAAGATCCACAACCGTGTCAGCAAAGTAAGGGCCGTTAAGCGCAAAGTAAACATTAGACAAAGGCAGAAAACCGTAATTCGCAACCCGTATCGCTAAATTCACTGTGTCACCAACAAGGAAGAATAACTGCGGACCGGTCGCATAGATGCCGTTAACACCCGCATCAATGTTCTTGATCGAATCCATCAAGCCCTCAAAACCCATGAAGACCATGTAGTTCGAAACCCAGGAATGGTCTTGGTATTGTGTCCAAGTGCGAGTAGGCGGTACGCCGCCATCGTCGTCATAATCTTGTATCAGCAGACTATCGGTCAAGGCATGGTGATACTCAACATATGTCGCATTCTGGGTTATACGTGCCGAATAATTATAGGCATTCCCATACCAGATATTCCAGGAGTTGTTCCAGGTACCGGTTGGTTGATAGAACTTCATGTATGGCAAATAGGTATTGAGCCAGGCTATACCTGATGCCGTATCAGCATCGAATATTGAACGACACAAACCCCACACTGCCGTACCGCCCGACATTGCCCAAACTTCATCGTTGATATTAGTATCGGGATCCGACTCGATCCACGTTCTAACTCTCGTGCCGTATGCAAAGGCAGTATCCATCCACACCTGATCGTTCCACTCTTTTCCGTACTGGTATAACATCCCCGCCGCCAGGGATTGTGTTTTCGGATGAAGTCTCTGATAGTAAGTACTGATGCCGGTAAAGGGCAGTGGATGGTTCAGCATGTAGCCAATGCAGGTATCCGCATACGGGCGGTATGTTGTGTCACCGAAGGTGTTACGGTATTTGCTTTCGGCAAAGAGCGCCAGCCCGCAATTCCAGACACGGTAGAAATCGCTGTCGGTTCCTTCTTCCAAGTACGCAGGATGATTCATCACATAGATCCATGCACGGCGTATGTTCATAAAATATGTAGTATCTCCGATTATCTCATAATAACGACACCAAACCCATATTGCTTGTTGAGTATTATCGGTTTCCACGACGTTCAGCTGATCCTCTCCCTCTATTATCCCACCGAACTCGGGATCCAACGAATCCGATACCTGCATGGATGCCACGAATGCTGCGGTCTGACATAATTCATGGATGTAACTCCATCGCTGCCACTCTGCCCGAAGCGGGCCAGCGTCATACTGCATCACTGGTTTGCCGCGGGGGATGGAATCTGCGTTTATGAAATCTTGTTCTGTCCAATAGGGCAACGAAAAACTGAGTCCGAACAACAATACAAGAACAACAGCATATCTTTTCATAATTCCTCCTCACGATTCCGTGTCAGTATGATACCGAAAAGACAAACAGAATCGACAAGTAATACTAGCTATTCACGATATCATGTCAATACAAATCCATACCTTTCTGTTGACCAGCGACTCCATCAGAGTATAATAACAACTCTTCAGTAATTTTTGAAAGGAGTAAACAGATTGTCACCAGCAATAACGGCAGCAATTATGGCCATGATACTCATTGGCACAGCCGACGTCATCAATAAACGTGCGCGGCAAGCAGCAATTCCTATCGGTTCGTATCTAATCGTACAAGCCATATTCTTTACTCTGACGATCTTCGTTCTTGCCTTATTCTCAAACGGGATCAGATTCCAGAGTACTGATGTTATATACAGCATGCTCGCCGCTGTTTTTGGATTTGCCGGATTCACCCTCATCCTGCACAGCCTGACCCATGGTCATGCAAGCATCAACTATGCTATATTCCGGTCGAGTTTTGTATTCTCTTCAACAGCAGCAATCATATTCTTGAACGAAGTGCTGTCCTTGAATAAAATAATCGCGATAATCGCCGCATGTTCTGCAATTGTCTTATTCTTCTTTGAACCGAAACAACGCGTCATGGCAAGCAGATCTCTCATCATGGCGCTCGTGGCCATGTTAATAGCTGCCGGCTTTCAGTTCATAGTGAAGCTCTCGACCCAAGTATACAGCTCGCCCCTTTCATTCATACTGCTGATGAATTTCTTTTTCGCAGCCTTGGTACTCGTATACAACATCCTCTCGGGAAATTGGAAATTCCCGAGAGAAACCTTCATGTGGGCGCCGATCAATGGAATACTGATGGCCTCTGCAACTTTTTTCTACGTCACGGCTTTGCACAAGGGTGAATTGAGCACTACAATCCCTATTATTCAACTCAGCTTTATCATCACAGCCACATTATCATTTGTCGTTCTGAAAGAAAAGTTAGGCAGTCTGAAAATAGTGGGCATCATACTTGCCGCACTAGCCATCATTGTCTTGGGGACCCTGTGAGAGGATAAAATGAGCAATTCTCTCGGTGAATTCGCCGCCTTAGGAACGGCATTATGCTGGTCATTCGGCTCGATCTTCTTTACCATATCGTCGCGACGCCTTGGCCACAATGTTGTCAACCGGGTACGATTGGCAATCGCTCTGTTGTTATTGATGCTTGCCCATTTCGTAGTGTTCGGTAGATTCGTGCCCAATAATGTCACTGGCTATCACTGGTTTTGGTTTGGATTATCTGGTATCATCGGCTTCGCTATTGGCGATATGCTCCTTTTCAGAGCTTTTGTCTTACTTGGTGCGAGAATCAGTATGCTGTTGATGTCACTCGTCCCAGTCTTTAGCACGATCATTGCGTGGTTATTCCTGGACGAAATCTTGAATCTGACACAAGTCCTCGCCATCTCGATAACCATTGCTGGAATCATCTGGGTTGTTACGGAGCGTAAGAACGGAGGCTATACGAGAGAGCACTACATCAGTGGTATTCTCTGTGGCATAGGTGGTGCCACGGGGCAAGCGCTTGGATTAATACTATCGAAGAAAGGTCTCGGCACTGATTTCTCGCCCCTGTCGGCCAACATCATAAGGGTCTTTGTAGCAACATCGATACTCTGGATCATCACGCTGGCCCGTGGCAGAATACCCTATACGTTGCAAAAACTGCGAGATAGGAAAGGGACTCTGGCACTTAATGGCGGTGCGTTCCTTGGTCCTTTTCTCGGGGTATGGCTTTCGCTTGTGGCCGTCCAATATACCTATGTGGGTATTGCATCAACACTCATGGCCCTACCTCCGATCTTCCTGATACCCCTCTCCCACTGGGTCTTCAAAGAGAAAATAAGCCTCGGTGCAATACTTGGGACTATGGTTGCTGTTTTCGGGGTTGCCCTGATATTCCTCTTGTAGTCAACTTGCGTAATTTCGGATT
>DAOVAN010000052.1 GCA_030671005.1 Caldifarciminota bacterium | reverse complement strand
TTGCCTGTCTCACCTATCGCATGTATGTCGAGGAGGCTCTGGTCGGTGCCACCAAGAATGGTGCAAGGGCGCTGGGCCTCTATGATAAGATCGGTAGCATTGAGAAGGGGAAGCAGGCTGATTTGGTAGTACTCAATGTTGATAATTATAAGAAAATTCCGTATCAATTTGGCGAGGATATGGTGAAGTATACAATTAAGAAAGGTAAGGTCATTTATGGAAAAAATCATTGAGTGTATTCCGAATTTCAGTGAAGGCCGTGACGAGAAAAAATTAAACGAAATCATTACCGAGATAGAAAGTGCGGGTGTTGAATTGCTTGACCATGAAATGGACTCGAGCCATAACCGTGCCGTCGTTACATTTGTCGGTGAACCCGAGGCTGTGCTCGAGGCTGCATTCCGGGGTGCGAAGAAAGCGGCAGAATTAATAGATTTAACAAAACACAAGGGTGAGCATCCGCGGATGGGGGCGACTGATGTCATTCCGTTTGTGCCGATCAGCAATGCTACTACTCGCGAGTGCGTTGAGCTGGCAAAACGGCTGGGTAAGAGGATTGCCGACGAACTGAAGATACCGATCTATCTCTACGAAGCCGCGGCGACCCGGCCTGACCGGCAAAATCTGGCAAATATCAGGAGAGGGGAATTCGAAGGGATAAGAGACGAGATAGAGACGAATAAGGAACGGCGGCCAGATTTTGGCGAACCGAAGATACACCCCACTGCCGGAGCTACCGTGGTGGGCGCCCGGTTTCCACTCATCGCGTTCAACCTAAATCTCAACACAACAGACGTCGCGACTGCCCAAAAGGTTGCCAAGGCGATCCGTTTCATGAGTGGTGGGTTCCGGTATTGTAAGGCACTCGGCTTTGAACTGAAGGATGAGGGCATAGCGCAGGTTTCGATCAACATGACTGAGTATACGAAAACGCCTCTGTATCGGGTTTTCGAGACTGCCAAGCGAGAGGCCGAGCGCTACGGTGTGAGCATAAGAGAATCAGAGATTGTCGGTCTGGTACCGGAACAAGCCTTGATTGACGCGGCAAGATACTACATGCAACTGGACCGTTTTAACGAGAACCAGATACTCGAATACCGGCTGAGGGGTAAGGCTGGCAAGCAGTCCATATTGGAATTCCTCAATGATCTGGCACTGTCAAAACCAACACCCGGCGGTGGTAGCGTTGCCGCGTTGGAGGCCGCACTGGGTACCGGCTTGCTGGCGATGGTGACCGGTATTACCTGGAAAAAGACGAAGGATACCGAGCTCAAGGATTTTCATGGCCACCTGAAACTAGAGATGTATGAGTTCTACAAGTACGTTGAAAAAGATAAGCAGGCGTTCGACAAGGTGATGGAAGCATTCAAACTTCCTGATGATTCAGAAGGGGAGAAGAAGAAAAAAGAAGGCACGATTCAAGATGCATTGAAAAACGCCGCACATGTCCCACTGGAAGTATGCAAGAAAATCATGCTTGTCTATCCCTATGCAAAGACGCTGGCCGAAAAAGGTCTGAAGAGCGCAATATCTGACGTTGGTGTCGCATTGCATGCCCTACATAGTGGATTCATCGGGGCACGACTAAATGTACTCATCAATCTCAAGTCTATTGTCGATGACGAATTCAACACCTCAACAAGTACTACAGTCGATTCGCTGACAAATCAAGAGGAGAAATTGTTCAAGGAAATCGAGAGAATATTCTTGACATCATTTTGAAAACAATTATAATTTCGCGAGAAGGCTATTAATGGAATATGACATTTTGGAAAAAAGTAGGGGCTACATGCAAGAAGGGTATTTCGAAAAGGCACAAGTAATATTGCGCCGCTTCCTGCATGATAATCCCAGTTCTGCAAAGGCTTTGGAACTTTCGGGTGATCTTGCTCAGCGAATGGGTAAGAAAGAGGAAGCATTGGCGCATTACGAGCAAGCCGTTGAGTACAGCGTGGGTAATAATCAATATCTCCAAGCGATCATCTGTCTTGAGAAGATTACCAAACTCGAAAAAACCAATAGTGATAGATATGTACGCCTTGCTCATTTGTACAAACAATATGATCTTCCCAATCAGGGAATACAAAAAATAATCGAGTTATGTTCATGGGCAATTGAGAATAAAGATGAGACTACGTTCATCACCGGCTTGCGGAAAATCGTCGAATTACAACCTGAAAATCTGCGTCTGGCATTATCATATATTCACACATTGAAATCGATGAATCGATCGGATCAGGCGGAGGAAGAACTCCAGCGCCTGAAGACACTTGCAACCGAGCAAAATAACCAGGGAATACTGGAGGAGATCAACAAATTGCTACCGCAACCCGATGGTGGAGAGGAAGAGCTGGATCCAAAAAGCCGTGTCGAATTAGGGAACTTGCTTTATGAAATTGGCTCCAAGGACGAGGCGATCGTTGAATTCAACAAAGCGGTGAGTGATTTGGTTGAAGAAGGTGATACTGGTGAGGCTGTCAATGTCTTGAACCGGATTGTAGAAATCGATCCGGGTAATGAACTGGCTCAGAACCAATTGCGGGAGCTCCAGGGGGGCGCCGCGGGAGACATCGAGAAGAGAGACAAAGAGATGAGAGACAGGGAGACAAGAGACAAGGAGACTGAGGGAATAACAGACATAGAGACAGCGGAAATTACAGACAAGGAGACAAGAGACAAAGAGACAGATAAGACGGAAACTGAAAAGATTGCCGAGGTGCCGGCCGAAGAGCCTGTTGCTGAAGCAGCAGAGCCGGTCAAAGCCGCCGAGACTGCTGAAGGAGAAGCTGATACATCTAAGCCTGTGGAGGACATATTTGACGATCTCATCCGTGAGGTGGAGACATATGTCGAAGGTGCAGAAGGTACACAGGATACGGCACCTCCGGCAAAAGAGGCTGAGGAACCCCAGACTCTGGAGGGGCAGATCGCCGACATCGAGTTTCTGCTCAAAGAAATGGAAGCGCCTCCTGCACCAGGTTTTGAAGGGGCGAGTGTGTTTGATGAATTCCGCGGTCATATCATATGGCAGGAAGAAGACGTGAACAAGAGACTGGAGTTAGCGCGCCGGGCATTCGATGCTGAGTTGTATGAAACGGCACTTATGCATGCGCGTGAACTCAAAATCAATAAGAATACCTGGCCTCTGTCACTCGAGATAACGGGTGCGGCAATGATTAAACTGGGTCAGTACAGCGAGGCGATTAGGACAGTCGGTCCGGCAATTCTGCTCGAAGACATACCGCAAGCCGAGAAAATCGAGATGCGTTATCTCCTCGCCTCGGCCTATGAAGGACTCGGTGATTTCGAGAACGCACTGAGAGAGATCGAGCACATAATGTCAACCAACCCAAATTATAAGGACGTCAGGGAAATGTATGAATTGCTGGGGGGTAAAGGTATCCCTGAAGAGGTGATCGAAGAGAAGCCGATGATCCAGCCAGAACCAGTTACTGAAGAACCTGTTGCCGAAGAGGTCAAGGGTGTTGAAGATCGTAAACCGGTTGAGGAAAGAGAAGAGACCTATCCCAAAGAGAGAGAGATTGAGCAGGAACCCGTGGTAGAAGAGGAACCAGAGAAACCGCCCGAAGAACCGGGCGAAAACATTTCTTTTCTGTAACCCTAGGAGGCCGATTGGGATATCAAGAGTATTATAAATTTAACCTAGAACCATTTGCCAATCACCCGGATCCGAAGTTCTATTTCAATTCGCCTCAGCATGCCCTTGCCAGGGAATACCTGTTGCATGCGGCACGTGGCGCACGGGGGTTGGCCGTACTTCTTGGCGATATTGGTACGGGAAAGACAACTCTGTCACGGAAGATACTGAGTGAGTTGCACTCAATAGGCAAGTTTCAGATCGGGCTGATTGTTTTGACCCACTCAGAATTTTCACCGACCTGGCTCTACACCAGGATTGCCAATCTCTTGGGTCTAAGAGATCTTAGCGATTCGACGACCGAAATAATCTCACGTATCTCACACCGTTTGAGTGAAGTGCATCATAGAAATGAAAAGGCGGTCATAATAATCGATGAGGCAAACAAGATAGACAATCCCAGTGTCCTGGAGGAAATCAGGGGTCTGTTGAACCTCGAGATCGGGGATACAAGACTACTGTCGTTTATTCTCAGCGGTTTGCCTAACCTCGAGACCTTTCTTGCTTCGAATCGTGCTCTGCACCAGCGTATCGCCGTTAAGATAAGACTGAAATCAATGGGTGGTGATACGGTAAGGTCCTATATCAATCACCGGCTGAATATTGCGGGCAACGATGGAGATGTTTTCAGTCCACGGGCATTGGACTTAATATGTCGCTATTCGGAAGGCAGACCAAGGCTGGTGAATATCATCTGTGACAATGCCTTGTTAGAAG
This sequence comes from Caldifarciminota bacterium, assembly GCA_030671005.1. Lineage (GTDB taxonomy): Bacteria > Hydrothermota > Tepidihabitantia > SM23-42 > SM23-42 > SM23-42. Next base: position 5,620 of record DAOVAN010000052.1, on the reverse strand, counting down.
GCTATCTGCAACATAAGCAGCAGATTGATGAGTTCTTGATTGAAAGGGTGGTAAGTAACCTGGGGTTAAAGTTTGAGTAATGGCGGAGCTTGCTGATTTAAAGAGAAAGATTGCCGAGCTGGAGGCAAAGGGTGTGTTGAAAGACGCGATAGCCGAAATAGAGAAGGCACTCGAGGAATTTCCCAAAGAGGGGTCTTTGTACAATAAACTGGGCGACTTGTATGTAAGGTTGAATCGCCAGAAATCCGCGTTGAAGGTGTACGAGAAGGGCGCCCGGGTTTTCAAGGAAGAAACCTACTACCCCAATGCAATTGCCCTCTGTAAGAAGATTCTCAGATTCGACAAGAACCGTACTGAGATTTACGGCCTGCTGGGCGAGTTGCACAGAGAATTGGATCAGCGGGGTGAAGCCGCAAACTATCTCCTTGAGTATGCGGACCGAAAGCGCAAGGCAAATGATCTGGACACAGCCCTAACGACTTATGACATGATCAGGGAACTCGTGCCCAATAATCCCAGAATACTCAAAACAATTTCCGCGATATATGAACAAGTGGGGCAGAAAGACCGCGGCTCTGAGTTGTTAGAGAAGGCAAAGCAGATAGAGACAAAGCATGAGAAGAGGAAGGAAACAATACTCGAGGAAAAGGAAAAAATCGAGCGCGAGGTGAAAGAAGCCGTTCCCGAGGAGAAAAAAGAGGAGATAGCAGAAGAGATCGAGGAGGTAAAGGAGGTCAAAGAAACTCGAGCTGAAGAAGTAGCAGAGGTTGAGGAGGCGAAAGAGGTTGAAGAGGAAAAAGAGATCAAGGGAGATATTTCGATTGAGGATATCGTGTCACCAGAGGTAGCAGAGCTCCTCAAGGATGAGGAGCGGCGTTCAACACACGGAGTTAATATTGTCGAAAGCCTCTCTGAGATCGACAAGACGATTGAACTGGGTGAACTGTACCTGAAGCTGGATTCCACTGAGGAGGCGATTGATTGTTTTCGTGATGCTGAGCAGGAGGCCTGGCAGAATAAAGACTATGAGAAGGCGACCCATTTGAACAAAAGAATTGCTGAATTGAGACCTTTCGATCTGAAATCCCGGCAGCATCTTGTCGAGATTGCCCGCATGAAGAATGATGACGATATGAAAGTCACCTTCATGCTTGAATTAGCCGAAGCGTTAGGCCGACGTGAGGCTAAGAGTGAAGCCCAAAAAGTATATCGCGATATTTTGAAGTTAGATCCTGATAATGCCGTGGCGAAGGAGCGGCTTGTGCCGCTGGAAAAAACGTCAGCTTCTGTCGACCTCGGTGAGGTCCTCAGGATCGAGCAGAGTGAGGCAAAAGCTGAGACAATACAGAGTATCGAGGAGTTGGTGTCGGAGTTTCGCCGCGAAGTCTTCGAATCCATTGGCGAAGGAGACTATCATTCACACTACGACCTCGGCGTTGCCTATAAGGGCATGGGTTTGTATCAGGAAGCAATAGAGGAGTTTGAGATCGCAGTGAAAGATGAGGCGCTCAGACTTAAAGCGCTTGAGATGACGGGTTCTTGTTATCTTGAATACGATAAGCCCGATGATGCAGAGCGAGTGTTGACTGAAGGATTGAAAATCGAGGGGCATCCTGAACAGGAGTACTTCGGTATTCATTTCCTGTTGGGTAATTGTTATGAAGATAAGAATGACCTCAAGAGTGCCCTGAAGTCTTATGTTGATGCCTATAACATCGACAAGAAGGTCCCCGCATTGAATAAAAAGATACTGCAGCTAAAACAGAGGGTTACTGATGAGTTAGAAAAAAGACGCAAGAATGCGTCGGGAGATATATCAGAAGACAAAAGTTCTACAAAAGAGCGTAAAGGGGTAGACAAGAAGTCGAAGATCACCTACCTGTAAAGACCTAATGGGTTACGAATCATTTTATAATCTCAGAGAACATCCTTTCAGTTCCGCTGCCGATGAGAAGTTCTATTACGATTCACCGCAGCATTCGAAGGCACTACTCAAACTGTCCCATGCGGTTGAGACCGAAAAAGGACTCGCCTTGTTGGTCGGCGCCATCGGTACCGGGAAGACCACCCTGTCCCGGCGGTTGTTGGATCAGCTCATTAGTGAGGAGGTAGAAGCAACTCTCCTGGTGATCATACATTCGGAAATAACGTCTTTATGGTTCTTGAAGAAACTTGCTCTCATGCTGGAGATAGGGAACAGCTCAGAAGACAAGATCGAAATCATCACCGCAGTGTATCATCGTCTTCTGGAATTTGCACAAAAGAAGCGGAAGGTCGTGATACTAATCGATGAGGCGAATATGCTGCGGAGCAAGGAAATCATGGAAGAAATACGGGGGTTGCTCAATCTCGAATCGGAACGTGGTAAGCTTCTCAATTTTATTCTCTTCGGCCTGCCTGAAACCGAGAATTATTTGAAACTCGATCCCCCGCTGTATCAGCGCATCGCGATTCGCTGTGTGTTGGAGCCGCTTGAAGAACAGGCGACATACAATTATGTATTACACCGTCTTCGGGTCGCCGGTTGCTTGAGAGAACTTTTCAGCCGGGAAGCGATGAGGGCAATCTATCTGTATTCAAAAGGAAATCCGCGGACGATAAATGCAATCTGTGATAACGCCCTTTTCGAGGGTTACTTGTTGAAGAGGGCAGCGATTGATGTGAAGATCATTGATGATGTGGTGCAAGACCTAGGCCTTCTGACAAAGGAAACTTGACGCCAGCGTTTCCTCAAAATCAAAACTACGCAGATTTACACATACACTCCAGTTGTTCTGATGGTCTGCTATTACCATTAGAGGTAGTGCAGTATTGTGGCGAGATAGGCCTGAAGGCTATCGCGATAACCGACCATGATTCGGTTATGGCAATAGAAGAATTGAAGGATGTAGATCATAAAGAGGTCGAGCTAATACCGGCGGTCGAGATGAGTTCCAATGTCGGGGAACTTGACGTGCACATTCTCGCGTATTACATCGACCATGATAATGGTGCCCTGCTCGACTTCTTGGCTAAACTGCGTGAACACCGGATCAAGCGAGCGAAAAAGATTATAGAAAAACTGTCCCACGATGGCATCAAAGTCGACTTCGACCGGATGAGGGCCATTGCCAAGAATAGTGCATTGGGAAGACCTCATATTGCCGAGGCATTAAGGGAACATGGCTACGTACAAACAATAAGAGAGGCTTTCGTACGCTTCCTTAGCTATCACTCACCCTACTATGAACCAAAGATGAGTGTTGATCCCAGGCAGTTGGTGGAGCGAATCAAAGAATGGAACGGCATTCCAGTCATTGCACATCCAGGCATATACGACGATACAGACTTGATCAAAAGTCTTGTGGACGATGGCGCGGTTGGTATCGAGGTGTGGCATCCAGAACACTCGACCGCGTGCCAACAAGAACTTTACGAAATGGCTTCGAGTAAGGGCTTGCTAATGACCGGAGGCTCAGATTGTCACGGTCACCGGCGTTCTAGTCTTCAGATTGGCAAGTGCGGGTGCGGCAAGGAAGAGGTGCAGCGACTAAAGGATTACAAAAATCATTGCCCGCATGGCTGAAACCGCCAAGAATGAGAATGGGTTTGAACTGTGAGGTGTATAATGGATATTGAGGGGATCAAGAAGATATTGCCTCATCGCCCGCCGTTTTTGTTCGTTGATGAGGTCTTGGAAATCAGTGATAAGAGAATAGTCGCCAAGAGGAACATCCGGTCTGATGAGTATTTCTTTGCCGGTCATTTTCCGGGTGAGCCAATAATGCCTGGTGTTTTGATGGTGGAAGCAATAGCTCAGGCCGGTGGGGTGATGCTTTTGCGCAAACGTGAAAATGCGACTCCCCTGTTCATGGCAATAGACAAGGCGAGGTTTCGGAAGATTGTGAAGCCTGGCGATGAATTGATGCTCGAGGTCGAAGTGATTCAGGACCGTGGCCGGGTGGTGAAGATTTCTGGGACGGCCAAAGTCGGGGGTGAGATCGCCTGCGAGGCAACAATACTCGCCGGGATTAAAGAGTGATATGACGCATTCTGGGGTAAGTAAGAAAGCACAGATCGACCAATCAGTGAGCATCGGGCCATACTCCGTCATCGAAGACGATGTCACGATAGGCGCACACACGAGGATCGGCAGTCATGTTATAATCCGTAACGGAACACTGATAGGCAGGGGTAATGTTATAAGTGCGGGTGCTCAAATCGGCGTTGATCCTCAAGACTATCACTTCGAAGGCGAGCGTTCACGCTGTATCGTCGGTGATAAGAATGTCATAAGGGAATACGCCACCGTGTCACGGGCAACAGGCGAGGGGAATGAAACGGTCATCGGTAACAATAATTTTATTATGACCTATGTGCACGTTGCTCATAATATCAAAATCGGAGATAACGTGGTGATATCGAGCATTGCTCAGTTAGGCGGCTATGTTGAGATTGGTGATCACGCCAATATCGGTGGACACGCAGGTATACATCAATTCTGCCGCGTCGGCCAGTATGCCATGCTCGGTGCGAAGTCCTACTTGAGCAAGGATCTGCCACCCTATCTGTTAGCGAGCGGCAACAGCGCCAGGGTTTGCTGTCTGAACACGACTGGTTTGCTACGCAGCAGTTTTCAATGGGAGGAGATCGAAGAGATAAAGAATATATTGAGAATTGTCTATTATTCTAATAACAATCTCACAGAATGCATGCAGATTTTGGAGCAGAGAAGCTCACGCTATTCGCGTGAGTTTCTTGAGTTCATAAAAACATCAAAACGTGGTATTCTCCTTAAGGAGAATACCACGTAATACTCCGAAATACTACTAAATACGTAAACCTATCTTAGCTTTTTCTTGTGACGGTCCCTTTTTCTTCGTTTCTTCAATTTATGTTTTTTAATCTTTTTTCTTTTTCTTTTCCTTCCACAAGGCATATCATAACCTCCTTAAGACTTGCTGTTCGTATTATATAGCAAAATCCCGTTAAGTCAAGTGCGACGAAGTAATCCCGCCCCGCACCTTTAGCTAACACTATCATCCATTACACAGATAGAGAATGCACTATACACATTGGGCACATTACATTATCATAATGTACGCGCCAGTAAAGGTGCGGGGTCTCCATTACGCTCCGACACCTTTACTCTTTGACACTGTTACTGGAAGCCCAATGAATTGGGCAACTACAATGTTCAGAATATGTGTGAAGCAAGGGTGCGGGGTCTCCGCTACGCTCCGACATCGCGTATCCCGCAACCCGCATCTCGTATTCTGACTCTTAGACCCTGCGACCTTTCGACCCTTCGACTCCTGTTTGTATCTCTGCGACTTTTAGACCCTTCGACTCCTCGTGTGTAGGTTGACAGTCGGTGGAATTCTGCTACAATTCGACATGCTGTTTTTGTTTCTGTTGAGTCAGGTGATCACCGGTTGTGAACTAAACGCGTGTGAAACAAACAGCATAAATAAGCGGGCGGAATCAATTAAGGACCTCATGCAAGACCATTATCTTGCTTTCCATCCCCGGTTCGATTTTTCAACACCTGCCCGTTTTTATATACGTAACAACGACAGGACTACATTTGAACAGGCGCTTGGTGGGTGTGAGCAAAATGTCTATGAGACGATCAGCATAG
>DAOVAN010000153.1 GCA_030671005.1 Caldifarciminota bacterium | reverse complement strand
TATTACTATTCCACGCATTGGGCGTGTGAAGTTTGGGCCGAAGGGAAGAGCAAGAACGAAGAAGACAAGTATTGTCTTTGCCATATCAGTTCTCGTAGGATTGGTGGCCTTTGTCATTGTTGCTCTCAGTGTAAAAGGTTCCATATCTCGAGCACTGCCGCTAGATGTGTTTTTACCAACCATCTGGGTAGGTAACATGCTTGTTGTGTTCAGCTTGGCCGCATATTTTCTACGCTTTCACCGGCTTTATCTCATCGGTGTGATGTTTGCCGTAGGCGTTCCTTTAGATATCGTACTAAGAGAAATAACACAACGTGATTTGAGTTTTGTGGCTTTTGGCATGCCGGCGTTGGTTATTCTGATCATGGGAGCGATTGTGCTAGCCCGTTTTCTACGGACGTATCCTAAATCTATTGAGGAAACCACAGATGAGAACGAGAAAGAAGGAAAAGAAAGACTTACAGAAAATCGTCGACATTGACCGGGTTGTCCACGAACCGGCAAGGCTTTTGATTTTGTCATATCTCTATGTGGTTGAGAGCGCTGATTTTCTCTTTTTGCTAAGACAGACAAATCTGACAAAAGGTAATCTTTCGTCCCATTTGATGAAATTAGAAAAAGCGGGGTACGTAAATATTGAGAAGAAGTTTGTAGAAAAGATTCCTCGTACCCTACTCAGTCTGACAAAGGAAGGCAGAAAGGCATTTCATGAATATAGTCAGCGGATGAAGAAGATAGTCAGGGATTTGCCCGGGTAAGCCCCGTTGCATAACATCTCATTTAAGTTGGTCGAGCATGAATTATGTTGAGGATATGTCCTCGAGGCAATTCAATAGAACGAATGTCTTATGCTACGGGGTAAACCCGTCGATTACAATGATAACAACAGATAGATTACAGTGATATTATCATACTGGGATAATTGCGTGATTTCGTATTTCGGTATTACGCTAATTGGCGTAATGGCGTAGTTGTTTCCATAAAGCATGATGGTTCTCGATAAGCTCGAACAATAAGACTTTTTCGGGAAGGCAGTGATATAGTTACACCCTCACCCTTTCCCTCTCCTCCTCCTAAGGCGGACATAGCGTCAAGGGAGAGGGAAGGAGGGTGATTTGTTTACACTATTTGGATTCTTTTTTGTCTTTGCTGCCAGACTTTTTCTTTCTGCGTTCGAATAGTGTGTAGAGAACCGGAATGAATACCAAGGTCAAGAACGTAGAGAGTAATAGACCTCCAATTACCGAACGTGCCATGGGTGCTCGCAACTCGTTACCCGCGCCGATGCCCGAAGCCATTGGAATGAGACCGAAACTCGTGGTGAAGGCGGTCATGAGAATCGGCCGTAGACGGACTCTACCTGCTTCGATCACCGCGTCGAAACAAGCCATGTCCTTCTGACGGCGCAACTGATTCGTATACGTGATGTACACGATAGCATTGTTTACCACGATTCCACCAAGAAGGAGCACACCCAACAGACTCTGCATGTTGATGGTTGTACCGGTTAAGAAGAGCATCCATAGAACCCCGATGATAGCTAGGGGAATCGTGAACATGATGATGAACGGCTCTTTGAATGATTCGAACTGGCCGACCATGATCATGTATACTAGCACAACTGCGAGAATAATGACGAAGAACAGGTCCCGGAAAGTTTCCATCTGCTCTTGATACCCACCACCCATTTCCATAGTGAAGTCGGCTGGTACTTGTATTGAGTTGACGATTCCCCGCACTTCGCCACCGGCGCTTCCTGCGTCTCTGCCTTCGACGTCAGCGGTGACCGTGACCAGACGCTCCGCGTCTTCGTGTTCGATCTCAACCGGACCGACGGCAACTGTGTCTTTAACAAAGTTCTGAATTGGTACATCACCGAGCGGTGTGGTAATGGTCATTGATGTTATCTTTTTGAGGTCGTCACGATTTTTCTCATCGAGCATGATTCGCATGTTGTACTCATCACCTTCTTTGCGGTATTGGCTGGCAATGATTCCTTCAATTCGCGAACGGAGTACAGTACCTATCTGGTATGGCGTTAAGCCAAAATTGGCTGCTTTTCTACGATCAATGACCAAACGCAGTTCTGGCTTGCCTTCACTAAGACTCGATTCAATATCGACAAGTCCCTCTACGTCTTGTATCTTCTCCATTACTTCATCCGAAATGCGTCGCGCTTTTTCGCGGTCGTAACCGAAAATTTCGACTTTTATGTCGGAACCGCCACCGAACATCTCGAATTCGCTTCCGCCGTAGGTTACTTTGAGACCGGGAATGATGTTCATTATTTTCGGTCGCAGGTCTCGTTGAATCTGCTTTACCGAACGGCTTCTTTCCGCGCGATGGACCAGTTCGAGCCAGATTTCTGCCGCATGAGGACCAGACGTAGCCGCGAAAAGACTTGTGAATCCACCCTCACCGGCACCGATTGAAGTAGATATTATCTCTAGCTCTGGGATTTCCTCGATGATAATTGCTTCAAGTTTTTTCACGACTGAATCAGTGACCCAGAGATTCGTCCCGACCGGCATTTCGGCGTTGACGATGATTTCTCCTTGATCCATTTCAGGGCTCAATTCGGTGCCTATGAAGGGGATAAGGAAGAGACTTACGACAAAAACAGCGATTGTACCGAAAATGACTGTTTTCCGATGACCGAGTGCCCAGCGAATGAGCCGTGTGTATGTGCCCTCAAGTCGCTCGTAGAATCTGCCCAGCTTGTTGCTGAAACCGGTTCGTTCCTCTCTACGTTTCACCGCGCCGAAACGCACGGTCAGCATGGGTATGATAGTTAGCGCAACAACAAGTGATGAAACTAGGGCAAAGGTTACGGTGAGGGCGAGTGGTCGGAAGAATATCGAAGCGAAACCGCTGACGAGTAGAAGGGGCAAAAAGACCGCAACCGTGGTCAGGGTAGAGGCGGTGATCGCCGGCCCCACTTCAGCTGCACCCTGGCAGGCAGCCTGTACTGGCTCTACGCCAGCTTCCTTCTTCCGGAATATTGATTCGAACACAACAATTGCCGAGTCGAGCACCATACCGATTGCTACGGTGAGACCGCCTAGAGAAATGATGTTCAGACTCATATCGAAGAAGTACATAAAGAACAGTGAAAAAAAGACGGCAACCGGTATCGCCACGGCCATGTATATTGTCGAACGAAAACTACCGAGGAAGAGAAAGAGAACGATGATCGCAAGAATGGCTCCCATGATCAGGGTTTGAGCAGTGCTCCGTACGGAACGGATAATGAAGTCGGCCTGGTTGAATATTACGTTTATCTGTATGCCTGGAGGGAGATCCTTCTTGATTTTATCGAGTTCGCCGGCCACCCTGGAACCAACGTTTGCGGCATTGGTGCCCGTTCTTTTCTGCACCATAGCCCAAATTGAGGGGAGGCCATTGGTACGTGAGATCGATGTTTGTTCAGAGGACTGGAATTTGACATCCGCCACTTGAGAAAGATGTATGGGGATTCCGTTGCTACTTCCTACTACCGTATTTCGTATTTCGCCGAGGTTCTCATATTGCCCAATGGTTCGAAGAATGTAGGTTTTTTTTGCTGTGACTATGTTTCCAAGGGGGTAATTTACGTTCTGCGCCTGTAAAGCGCCGATGATCTGGTCAGGCGTGATACCCGTTCCCTTCAACCGAAGCGGGTCGATGAT
>DAOVAN010000063.1 GCA_030671005.1 Caldifarciminota bacterium | reverse complement strand
TTTTGTGTACGAAGAAGCCATTCTTGTGTTCAAAGTAGAGACCTGACCCCATTGACTTGTTGAAAATATCGACTATGCCGAGATATTCCGTTCAGACGGAGGTGATACCGTTTCGGGGAATCCCGCACTCACGGGTGAGTAACCCCCGTGGCGCAAGGGACGATTAATATTACGGTTCGAGTGGAATCGAGAACATTTACCGGAAATGGTCAGCAATGGCAGAATCACTGACGCGTGTATACGGTCAAGTTAAAGTATTGTATGAACTGCGCTCTTGACACCTAAGCTTTTGTATGTATATTTAAGAACATAATGATAGCAACGATAATTTCGCCTTGGTCGAAATATATCGCAAACTGTGTACACCATTCTTTTTCTATCGCGAACAGGACTAGTGCAGGTTTTTCGTCTTTACTCGATCATGCAAGATGAGAGACGAAGATAAATCAAGGGAACAACTCTTGAAAGAACTGATTGAACTGCGCAAAAACATTGTCGCGAACAGCATTCAGAATCGTCTGAAAGAGGAATACAGAAAAGTGAAGGAGAGCGAGGAGAGGTATCATAATCTCTTTCACGACTCAAACGATGCAATTCTTGTGCATGACCTGAACGGCCAGATCCTCGATGTTAACCGGAAGCTGCTGGTTCTCTTTGGCTTTGACCGAGCCGATATCCTGACCATCAGAATTTCCGATCTCGTTGACAGCGCTGAACAGGATAAATACCGTGTTGCATTACAGAAACTGACCAGTGATGGTTCGGCAAGTTTTGAGATTTATTTCAAGAAGAAAAACGGCGAATCTTTTCCCGCTGAGGTATCATCGAGTATGATTGAATTCGGCGGTAAGAAAGTCATTCAGGGAATTGTGCGCAACATCAGTGAGCGCAAGCAAACCGAGGAAGAATTCAAGAAGTACCGTAAGCACCTCGAGGATTTTGTCGCCCAGCGGAATGACCAGCTCGAGGCCGCGAACAAGGAACTCGAGTCGTTCGCTTATTCGGTCTCGCACGATCTGCGTGCACCGCTCAGGGCGATGGAAGGTTTTGCCAGCGCATTGCTTGAGGATTATGCAGAGCGGCTCGACTCGGCGGGCCAGGATTATGCGCGGCGGGTGGTTTCCGCGGCCCAGCATATGGACACGCTCATTCAGGACCTGTTGGCCTACAGCCGTCTCAGTCGCTCGGCATTGAAACCGAGCGCGGTTAGCCTCGACGGTGTCCTGGGTGAAGTCATGCATCAATTCAGCCCTGATATCCAGCAGACTGGTGCCCAGATAAGGGTCGAGCGGCCTTTGCCTGAAGTGATGGGTGATCATGCTACACTCGTCCAGGTGTTTTCGAATTTACTTTCCAACGCGATAAAATTTGTCGAACCGGGAGTGAAACCGCGGATCAAGATATGGGCAGAAGAAAAGAACGGCAAGATTCGCCTGTGGGTGGAGGATACTGGTATTGGGATAGCGCCCGAGTATTACGATCGTATCTTTGGCATTTTTGAACGCTTGCAGGGTGTGGAAACATATCCGGGGACGGGTGTCGGCCTGGCGATAGTCAAGAAGGGTTTGGAGCGCATGGGCGGCCAGGCCGGTGTGGAATCGATGCCTGGTAAGGGCAGCAGGTTTTGGGTCGAGTTGCGCACGAAAGGGTTCTGATGACGGCTAATAATTATACGATACTACTGGTTGAGGACGACCATAACGATGTGTTGCTCATCAAGCGTGCCTTTCAGAAGGTAAAGATCGCGAATCCAATAATCGTCGTGAATGATGGTGAGGAAGCGATATCATACCTTGCCGGACGCGAGCCGTATGTTGAGCGTGCCTTGCCGATGCTGGTACTGCTAGATCTGAAGCTGCCGCGCAAATCAGGACATGAAGTGCTCGAGTGGTTGCGCCAGCAGCAGACGCTTAAGAGACTGCCGGTTGTCGTGCTGACCGCATCCAGTGAATCCTCGGACATTAACCGGGCGTATGATCTGGGTGCAAACTCCTACCTTGTTAAGCCGGTGACATTTGATGCGCTGGTTGAAATGGTTAAGACGCTTAACCTTTATTGGTTGATTCTGAACAAGATGGCTGATGTGAGCCATGAGTAAAAACGGTAGACAGGAAGATGCTATGCGCAACATTCTGAAGACGATTCTTATCATTGATGACAACCCTGATGACCGCGCGTTGACCGTGCGTGCCCTGTTACTTGAATTTCCTGATTTGCAGATGAAGCAAATCAGGAGCGCCCAGGATTTCAGCGTAGCATTGAAAGACACGGAGTTCGACCTGGTAATAACCGATTACAAGGTGCACTGGATCGATGGCCTGGAGGTGCTACACAAGATAAAAGAAGTTGCTCCAGACTGTCCGGTGATCATGTTCACGGGCACCGGCAACGAGGAGATTGCGGTTGACGCGATGAGGGCCGGGCTTGATGATTATGTCATAAAATCACCCAAGCACTTTGTACGACTGCCGGCCGCGGTGCGTTCAGTCGTAGACCGGTTGATGCAACGTCGGGCAAAGGAGAAGGCAGAGGCGCGCTACCGTATGCTCTTCGAAGATGTGCCAGTCGGATTATACAGCACTGACGCGACCGGGAAGATATCGGAAGCAAATCCTGTCCTGGTCAGTATGTTCGGATATCCGAACCGTGAATCATTGATGAAGGTGAACATGGCCGACCTCCATTTTGATCCGGAGGATCGTATCCGCTGGTTGAACGTCATGGAGCAGGATGGCTTCGTGCGAAATTTCGAGTCACTCATGAGGCGGCGTGACGGGTCGGTTTTTTGGGTGCACGATAATGCCCGTGTCGTGGTCGACCCAGATGGGAAGACAAAGTATTTCCAGGGCAGCATGGAAGACATAACCGAACGCAGGTACGCGGATGAGGCGCTTCGGGAAAGCAAGGAGCGATACCGGTTGCTCTATGAGTATGCGGGCAACGCGATATTCACCTATGACTTGAGCTTTAAACTGATCGACGTGAACAAGATTGCTTGTGATTTTACGGGCAAGCGGCGGGAGGACTTGATCGGCCGTAGTTTCCTTGAGCTCGATATTGTTCACCCTGATGATGCCGCGAAGATCAAGAAGGACAACGAGCAGCTCATTTCCGGAGCGAAGAGCAGGGTTGTGGTGAGTAAACTAAGATTCAAACATGCCGAGGGCCGATACTCGATAATGGAGGTAACCGGAACCGCAATCTACAAGGAAGGCAAGATCGTGGCGATCACCAATGTTTGCCGCGATGTTACCGAAAAAGAACGGCTGCTCGTTGCGCTCGAGGAGAGTGAAGAAAAATACCGTACCCTGGTCGAACACTCGAGCGACGGCATATTCATCTATGCAAATAACAAGTTCATGTTCGTGAATGATCAGCTCTGTAAGATAACCGATTACTCTAAAGAAGAGCTCTATGACACGAGCCCCTGGAAGATAATCTACCCTAATGACCGTGACAAGGTGAAGGAGATTGATCTGCGCCGGAAAATGGGTGAGGATGTGCCCAAGGCATATGATGTGCGTATCGTAACGAGGCACGGTGACATAAGGTATTGTGAATTCGCGGTGACGAGAATCGCATATAAGGGCGAGGATGCAAACCTGGTGTCAGTACGTAACATCACGGATCGTAAGCAGATGGAAGATGAATTGCAACAGAGCCTGGTGAAACTGGAGAAGACGATTCAGAATACCCTGCAGGCGATGGCAAAGATTCAGGAAGCACGAGATCCTTATACTACCGGGCATCAGCTCCGGGTTGCCGCGCTCGCACAGGAGATTGCCAAGGAGATGTATTTACCTGAGGAATGGATCCGAGGTATTCATGTCGCGGCATTGATCCACGATATTGGTAAGATATACGTGCCCGCCGAGATACTGAGCCGGCCCAGCAAGCTAACCACTTCAGAATTTGCCCTCGTGAAGACACATCCTAGCGTGGGTTATGATATTTTAAAGACGATTGAGTTTCCCTGGCCTATTGCCGATGTCGTGCTTCAGCATCACGAGCGTCTGGACGGGTCAGGATACCCGCGCGGTCTCGATACCGGCAATATACTACTCGAGGCGCAAATCCTCGCGGTAGCCGATGTGGTCGAAGCGATGTCTTCGCATCGCCCGTACCGTCCCGCGCATAGCCTGGAAACTACCCTGGAGGAAATATCCAAGAATAAAGGCAGATTGTACGAGCCCGATGTCGTAGATTCGTGTCTCTGGCTCATAACGGGTAAAGGCTTCAAATTCAACTAACCCCCTGCTATTGCAGAAATACTAAATTCTAAATTCGAAATCCTATTCCACAAATACTCAAATCTCTGATTTGATTGTATTTGCGAGAATCCCCGATAGGGGGAACAAATCAGAATTTCAAAACTATTTTGGTAATTCCGGCGTGCAGCGTCATTGCGAGCGAATTCGCCTTAGGCGGACGCAGCAAAGCGCCTGCCCCGTAGGATCGCAGATCGTATCGGGGCGGCAATCTCACTAAAGGTGACGTCAAATGTCTGATGGTTACGACGCCCCTACGCTTTTGCTCCGAGGGCGGGCTTTGAACATAAATTCAAAGGGCAGAAGAGGGCTCAAATCCCGTTAGCACTGGCGTGCTACGGACACTCAATTCTACTGCCAAATCAAAGATTTGGTTAGAATTGGTGAAGGCTCAAAGCCCCGCACTTTCTTAAGAAAGAGCGGGGCACAGGATTTTCCAACCAAATCATAGATTTGTGGAAAATTCGTGAAGGCTAAAAAGGGCGAATAAGGCAAATCCTTCTTGAGATTGTCTCGTTCCGAGAACTCGGAAGGAGGATCCTCACTGCCGATGAGTTCAATAATATGGATTTAATGATGTAAAACGTGGCTTTAAAAGATATGAATGAATATAATCACGGTTGACGCGCTGAATTCACGTACCGATTAATTCGAATATTCTTGCCTTCAAAGTCTTAATGTCGATCGGCTTGGTCATGAAAGCTGAAATGTTCGAAGTTTTCACCACGATATCGTCTTCCATCGAGCGGTAAGCCGAGCAGATGATTATTGGAATGCTGTCGTTACGTGTGCGGATTCTCTCGATGGCTTCGAGACCGTGCACGTTGGGCATCTTAATATCCATGATGATCAGATCGAAGTGCTCTTTCGCCGCCAAACTCAATGCGTCGCGCCCGTTCGACGCCTCGACCACTTCGTAGCTATCCTGCAGAGATTCATTTAGCAGGAGCCTTATTGGTTCTTCGTCATCGCAGACTAGAATTCGTTTTTTCATCATTTCTCCTTTTTTAATAAGTAGATACGGCACGTTGTGCCTTTACCTTCTTCGCTTTCAATTTCAAGTTTTCCGCTGTGATCATCAACGATTTTTTTGACAATGGCCAGACCGAGCCCGGTGCCTCGGCTCTTTGTCGTGAAGAATGGCGTGAAGAGTTTCTTTAGATCTTCTTCGGTTATTCCTTTGCCGTTGTCGATTATTTCTGTCACAACCCACTGTTTTCTTTTGTGGAAATCAATGACGAGCATGGGATTTTTGTCCATGGCATCGATGCTATTGTTGATGATATTGGTAAAGAGACTCTTCAGAGATTCCTCTTCGCCTACGATGATTGGGTTTTCGTCACCCTTAATGGAGAACTTGACATTGGGAATGGTTTCTGTTATCTGTGTCATCAGTTTGTGTAGATCGATGTCGCTCGCTTTCACGCGGGGCTTGGTACGCGCAAAGGTGAGGATATCTTCTATGATGTGGTTTATCCTCTTGGCGCCTTTGTGGATCTCATCGCTGAAGGTTTTTATCTTTTTCTTATTCTCGGTGTGCGCGAGCAGTTGGGAAAACCCGTCGATGGCAGTTAGCGGGTTTCGGATCTCATGAGCAATCCAGCTCGCCATCTTGCCCAAGTAGGACAGTCGTTCTGCATGCTTCAGTTTCTCTTCTAATTCCTTTACCTCGGATAGGTCACGGAGAATGCCAACGCAACCAGAGAACTTGGCATTTGACGAGGTCATTGGTGATACTGACAAACCAATGGGTATTGTCTTATTCTTGGTATTCTTAATTGAAATCTGCAAACGTTCCAGTGGTTTGTTGGCTTCTATCGATTTCTTCATTTTTTGCCACAAAACAGCAAGACCTCCAATCTCTTCTATATTGCTGCCCGTTAGTTTATCTTGCTTGCAACCCATAACACGTGCTGCCTCGGGATTGACCGTGGTGATCGTGCCATCGCCCCTCACCGCGATCACACCACTTGCCACGCTGTTGATCACTGTTTCACTGTATCTGCGGAGTTCGGTCTCTTTTTCGGTGATCCGGGTGACCTCATCTTCTAACTTGTGCGCGAACGTCTCCAGTTCCTTTTTGCTCTTTAGCTGCCGGCGCATTTCCGTTGACCAGTAGCTGCTGATTAATGCCACTATAAAAAGGAATGGTATTCTGATCAGAATGGCCGAGTTAAAGATAGACACGCCCGGGTTTGCTCTGTAGAGTAACCATCCGTATAAAGCACAAGCTACGATCGCGATCAGTATACTACCACGTATATCCTGGCCAACAGCGGCAATGAATATTATCAGAAAGTATATAAGGTAGAAATCGGTCTGCATACCTTGAGTAAGGAATATGGCAACTGAAATAGCGACAACGTCGACCAAGAATACGCCAAAAGTGATGAACGGCCTGGAAAATCGTGTTTCTGGTATGAAATATAGTGTCAGGTTCGTAAGGAGATAAAGCAGGGCGACGACGTAGCCAGGCGATGCGATATCCAGACCACTCTTGGAATACGCCATCAATAATATGGTCGCCAAGATTAGCACGAACCGTAAGAGGAGTAGCGTCTGTTTTTTCATATTTTCAGCTCGATTTTATAAAAAAATGCAAAACAGCCACCCTCTTTGGGTGCGGCTCTTTTACATTTTCTTTTCAACGTCAACGTCATATCAAACCAAACCTATAGGCTCACTCCTTGTTCATCAGCTAAAGAGGTCCGGTGTAGATTCTCGGGCCGCCGCGCAGCAGACATGAAACGCTGGTGTCCCACACCATGCCGATGTCACGCAGCCGCGCTCTTTTTGATTTCAAGACGTAGCGTTCCCTGTCCTGAGGTCGAATGCCTGCAATTCTGTTAATTTTGGTGCCTGCGGCAACATTTTTGATGGTTCTTTGATTTCTATTGCTAATCATTGTGTACTATGCTGCAATAAACGTAGAAAACCTTGGCTGAAATTTTGTTTGTTACCATTATTCGAATCCGAGTCCATATCTCCAAGTAGTGTATCCCTGCTGAATGTCTTGATGAAATTACCGTTACGCCCGTTGACGCCGAGGTCAAGGAAAATACTCGATACCGTCGGGTCGAGCTGGCTGCCGGCAACTTTTCTTATTTCATTGCGTGCTTCTTCATCGCTGAGGCTCTTCCGGTACGGACGGTCTTCGGTCATGGCGGAGTACGTGTCACAGACTGAGAGTATCCGGGACTGGACGGGAATTCTGTCGCCCTTGATGTTCTTGGGATAACCTCGGCCATCCCAGCGCTCATGGTGGTATAACACCCAGTCCCGGATTTGGCGGAGACCTTTTATTGGATCAATAATCATCACACTCTGCTTTGGATGCAGCTGGATAATTTTCCACTCATCATTTGTTAAAAAGCTTGGTTTCTGAAGTATGCTCTCTGGCACTGCGATCTTGCCAACATCATGGAGCAGGCCAGCAAATTTGACTAATTCTAAATCCTTGCCCGTGAACCCTATTGCCTCGGCAATTGAGGAGGCAAGTTTCGCAACTTGGAGCGAATGGCCTCGCGTATAGGGGTCACGCATTTCTATTGCCTGGACGAGTGAATAGACCGACTCGAAATTCATCTCATGGATGCGGTCGATAAACTGCTCGCGGTCTAGAGCGATCGCAACCTGGCTGCTTATTGTCTTAACGAAATCGATATCATACTCTGTATATTTCTTGGGCTTTCTTTGATACAAGGCCATCGCACCAATCGGTGCGCCGCCCTTGGACACGATCGGTGTACCCAGATATCCACTGTACCCTTCTTTTCTTAATAAAGGAAGGAAACCGGCATCTTCGTCGTCGGAAAATTTGTCGATGATTAATGTTCTGCGGTTATCAATTACCGATTTTATGAAATCATTGCCGTCGCCGGTCACTTTCTTCTGAAACTCATCACTCAGGTTATGCGCTTTGAGTACGTTGAGCTTACGTCCTTCTTTGTCATATGTATATATACCGACAGCATCGGGGTGAAGGGTCTGATTCAACTTGTCGATTATTGCATTGATGACACCATTGTAGCTTATGCTCGTGAGCATGATGCGGTCGATATCCTGAATTGATTTTAGAAGGGTAAGATTCTGATTATATGCCCGGAAAATTCGGGAAACGAAAATCAGGCCTATGAACATAGATGCGCCAACGACAAGGCCCAAGATCTCCGGCTGTATTCCTAAAGGAAATCCGGCTAATTCTAGCCCCTTAACCATACCTATAGCTAATAGGGGAATAGCAACGAAGAGCCATCCAATCGCTGGTCTCTTCCCGATATGCCTAAAAGCCAGGATGGCTGCGGTCAGTTGAAGGATTATGGCGGCTAGAAGTAATATCATTTGATTCTCCACCCTCTTAAATAGCAAGAACCGTGCCAGGGGTGTTTGTTATGAAATACCGATATATCTTAAGGAATATTGGTGAAGTTTAAGTCTCTTATGTGTGCCAAAGTGGCACGATTTTGGGGGTATCTTGGAGGATAAGTAATGTGGATATCTGGTGAATATGTGGTGTGCCATTGTGGCACACTTTCGGCTGTTATTGTAGAAAAGTCAACGAATGACCCTCGAGTTACTTCACTACCAAATATATGGTTTTCCGAGACTTATCTAAATAATAACCTTTTTCTTACCCGCTGATCGCTCCTTTAGTGTAAAGTGGCTATGTATTTATCTTAGCGCGTACGCTTTCTGCCAGCCAACATCCCTTACCGAGGCAATGCTGCTCA
>DAOVAN010000151.1 GCA_030671005.1 Caldifarciminota bacterium | reverse complement strand
ACTGCAGCGATTTCCTTGCTGCGTTTGATCCCAGCATCAACATCATTCACAATCTTGTTATAGCCTGCGACGATGATCACATTCTTGGGACCGTAGATCATGTGGGCTACGCGGTTTCCTATACCATCGATGTTTATGATGTCACCATCTTTGGTAATTGCATTGGCACTCGTGAGATAGTAATCGGAAAGTCCTTCTCGTTGTCTGAGTTCCCGGCTCGTTTCTTTGGGGATTCCTTGTTTCCAGTGATGTACTACTGTATTACCTCTTTTTTCGAGTTTCTCCATGATGCCCAACTCGCGAATTGTTACGGAGCCGCCGACACCAACGGTCGCTTCGGCAGGTATCTTCTCCAGGAGGTGCTTGTTAACTTCGTCGGTGTTTGTGTAGTATGCCGCCGGAAAATCTCGCTTCTCTAATGCCTTCACGACATCTGATAATATGTTGTCGTGGTGCCAGATTTTATAGTCGTCATATTCAGGTTTCATTTTTTCCGCTCCCTTTCTAACTCATCCCATGTGGCGTAAGCCCGGCGCATATGGGGTATGGTGATTGAACCTCCAACAATGCGTCCGATGGTAAGAGCTTCAGCCAGTTCTTCATCAGCGATCTCATTTTCATGGCATTTGATTAGATGATAGTCGATGCAATCGTCGCAGCGTAGGACGAGTGACGCAACCAGGCCGAGTAGTTCTTTTGTCTTAGCGGGTAATGCGCCATCTTTGTAGACGTGAGCATCAAGGTGGAAGGATCTCTTTGCATTCTGCCCGCAGTACTGGGACATATTTTTGATCAATCGTTCACGTTCCTGTACGAATTCTTCAGGTTTTCTTTTGGGCATGTGTTTTACCTCCTCATTTATTAAGGCGAACACATTATAACAGCGTGAATGGTCATGTCAATAAATACATAACAAGGTTACGTCATACGGTTAAGGTTACGAAACCCGTATCGTTAGGCG
Source organism: Caldifarciminota bacterium (assembly GCA_030671005.1). Classification (GTDB taxonomy): domain Bacteria; phylum Hydrothermota; class Tepidihabitantia; order SM23-42; family SM23-42; genus SM23-42. The sequence continues at coordinate 2,902 of DAOVAN010000151.1, read as the reverse complement.
TTTTACGGTTACGTTATCAATACGTTGGACGTTACCGCTAAACGAAACGGGCCCTGTTAGATAAAGCATTAGTATTTGCATCATACATCCAATTGAATTTGAGAAAACATTTGGCTCAGCGCACTATTCCGAGGTCGTATCTAACAGGGCGGGCATCGTCACCGCCGAACGCTCAACGTTACCGAAAATAAAAAGGGTCGGCGGATGCCGACCCTTTAATAGGATTTTGTGCTTTCTATGCGAATTTGTCGGGTGTGATGTAGTCGCCGTGTTCTTTCTGCGCGTCGAGTAGTCTTTTTCTTTGTTCCTCGAGGACGTCGAACAGTATTTTGGGTGTATCTTTTACCTTCGTTGTGTAGACTTCTTTGATCCTATCTATTTTTGCCAGGCTCTCAGGCACGCGGACCGTGAACTGTTTCTTGTAGTCTTCTTCGCTGTAATCTTTATTTAGTACTTCTTTGAATAGCCTCTTAAGGTCATCATATTTGGGAATACGTCCGGTCGGTGTATCGATCGCCTCAACATCGTTATGCGCTCTCAGTTCCGTCCACTTGTACCATACTTTCTTGTCGGTTTTTTCATTGAGGAAATTCCCCTCTTTATCTTTCAGAAAGTAGTTTACCGAGAAGATGAGCGGTGCTTTTTTCAGGCCTCTGGCAAAGTCCAGATTCTTCTGGATATATTGCCCAACTGGTATGGATAAGAAGTCAAGATTGGACATGAGATTGAATTTCCTGACACCTGCTTTACCAAGTGTTGCCGCAGTAGTCTCCGATTCCAGGGAAGCGCCTTTGGTTATAATGCCGTGCGTCCAGTCTAGAGATTCCTCAACTGGCACCCAGGTGTCGGAGTCCCGGCCACCATAAACCATACCGCCAACCGCAACACCATTAGGATCATGGAGTGTTTTGTCTAGATTCTCCATATTCTCGAGCGAGACGGTGAAGCGCGCATTGGGGTGGGATACGGTGATTTCGTTACCCTTCTCATCCTTCTTCCCCTTGTGCCATTCGCCCGAGTGATTGTGCCCGTTGGCCGGAATTTCTCCGTCCTTGCCAATCCAGTGAGTTCCTTTTTCTGGAGTTACGAGTATGTTGGAAACGATCAATTCACCCGGCGTATGTAGTGCTTTCCACTGTATAGGGTCATCTTTTGAATTGATGCCTTGAATAATACCAAACATACCCTTTTCCACATTGACCGCACGGACCTCATCGTCTATCTTTCTTAGATATGCGATGTCATCACCGACGATTGTCTCGTTGTCGAGCATGGCAGTGGATGTTTTCCCGCAGAGTGAGGGAAAAGCACCAGTGAAATACGTCACTCTGTTCTGGGGGCCATGGACACCCATGACCAGCATGTGTTCGGTCAACCATCCTTGTCTTGAACCCCGGTTTATTGCGAGGCGCATGGATAGCTTTTTCAAACCTATCGTGTTACCACCGTACTGTGTGTTAGAACTATAGACCGTGTTGTTCTGGAGGTCGATATAGATGCGACGCTTATCAAGATTCTTGCTTGTCTTGCGCTCGTCTAATTCACCGGCCGAATGAACCATTTTGAAGAATTGTGCCTTTCGTCCCTGGCGGATGAATTCTTCATAACCACGCCGATAGAGCAGGTCTTCGCTGTGCGCGACGTAGGCGGAATCTGTCAGCTGAACAACGGGAATCGAGAAAACAGAATTTGTTGGTCCGAGGCAGAAGAAACGGATATACAGCTCTTTGCCCTTCATGATATCTTTCATGATCTCATGAATTTCTTTCAAGGATTCATCACGGTCACCGGTCCTTATCGTCGGCCCGAGATCAACACCCTTGGGAACCAGTATGACTGTGTGTTCCTTGTCGCGCGCCTGGTCACGGAAGTTGTCAAAGTGAATTGTGTGGCCCTCGGTGGCGAGCTTTGCCTCTTCGGCGTTTGTGACTGCGGCAGCCCTTATGTATTTCACATCTTCGGGTGTATCAGCACACACAAAGATCTTAGTGGGATTGCAGTGCTCAAGGTACTTTGCAATAAATGCATGGAGATCGGGGTTATCTATCTTCGTCAGCTTGTTGAAGCCTTCGTCCCCTAATCTTTTTTGTAGAAAACCCTGTGTATTATCGTCCATAATTATTACCTCCTAGATAAACCAAAAAATCTTGATAAACTCACACATAATTGATAGTTTGTAACACCTGGTAGAATTTCATGTATTGAAGCAGATTTCCTTTACGGCAATTATATATATTTTCGGATTTAATGCAAGAGGATAGTCACAGTCTATTACTCTTTGTGCCGGTATGGAAAAATGAAGCTCGACGCATCTTGACCCATTTCTGTTCATCGATGCCGATGAGGTTACCGCACTTGCACAAAACCTTGCTACCATCACGTACACTGTAATCATTCTTGATTCGGCCCTTGTAGCAGCGCAATACTCTGCCCTTGCCGAGTTTCTGGTAGCGAAACACCTTGCTCTTGCACTTGGCGCATTTGATGGTCAGCATGAGTGTCTGTTTATGTGTTTGCGATATTCAAATGCAGATGTCAGGGAATCAGGATTAGCTTGGTAATTGTTCCTCCGACGGCTTCTGATTTCAGGAAATAGATGCCCGGCTTCAAATGACGTAAATCGAGTGTACCACTCTTATGAGCAAGCCATGTGGTCATGACAACTCTTCCTGTACACTCATAGACCACAACCTCTCCTGGTGGTCGGTCCGCGCTGAATCTGATAATGCCGCGCGCTGGATTCGGTCCGATCTTCAATAATGGTTTCACCGTGCTCACGATCTCATGGATTCCGGTTTGCATACCTATGTGAACCGAGCCCGACATGCCTGGTTGGGGATTGCCGTAACTGCCTGAACCCGCGCTGCCAGCGTTTACGTAATAGGTCACATCTGATGTATCG
>DAOVAN010000116.1 GCA_030671005.1 Caldifarciminota bacterium | reverse complement strand
GAGATGTAGGGGGAGAAGCTCTTCCGTCAAGGGAGAAGGATGGTTTGAGGTTGAGATTGCCACGTCCGCCTATGGCGGGCTCGCAATGACCCTGTATGTTTTTAACCTACGGGGCAGGCAGGTGAGTGGGCGAAATTGCCGCCCCATACGATTTACAATCCTACGGGGCAGGCGTCCTCCTCGACAAGCTCGGAGTCCTTCCGCCTGAGGCGGACACGCGCAATGACGGTTGCTGGTTAATGAGTGCCAGTTACTGTAAACAAATATGGAATCTTACTTCTTACTTATATTATTATTAAGTTATTAAGGTTATACTCGTACTCCTCGATCAAGAAACAAATGACGCTTGATCTTCTGGGTTGTGGTTTTCGGAAATTCTTCATCCCGGATTTCGAATTCAGTCACTTTTTTGTATATCGGCATTCCTTCGTTGACCTCACGTACCAGTTCTTTGTATATGTTTTCAACATCCATTTCACTCATGGTTATACCCTTTTCATGGCTGTGCTGCTCGAGTAATTCATAGTCAGGGAAGATCAGCGCACATATTTGCTCTTTCTTGGTTTCTTGATCGGTTCTGGGCACCACCAAGACCTCTTTCACCCACGGGCTCTTGATGATCTTTGCTTCGATCTCTTCTGGCTGAATGTTCTTACCGGTTTGGGTGACAATCATGCTCTTCTTCCTACCGGTGATATAGACGTATCCCTCGTCATCAAGATATCCAAGATCACCCGTGTAAAACCAGCCGTCCTTGAGTACCTCTTTGGTTGCTTTCTCGTTTTTGTAATACCCGAGCATAACATTTGGTCCGCGCGTGATTATTTCACCAATACCGTTTTCATCTTTGTCGATAATCTTAATTTCGACATCGGGTATCGGCAAGCCAACTGATTTCACTTTTGGTTTTTCCAGGGGGCTTACTGAGAGGACAGGCGATGTTTCGGTCAGGCCATAGCCTTGGACAATAGGTATCGCGAGCAGTTGCAGTGCATTGGCTACCTTCTCGGTGAGTGCGGCACCACCAGCAGCTGCGATTTTTATGTGTCCAAGTCCCATTTCTCTGCGGACCTTCTTGAAGAGTGGTTTGCGCAGAAACGGGACGGCAGAGCCGATGCCACTTATGGTTTTGAACATGACTTTTGTTAGTGCAGGAGCGCTGGCGACTTTACGGTATACAGCTCCTACAAATTTCTCGAAGAGCAGCGGCACCGCGATGAGGCATGTAACCTTTGCTTCTTTCATGGTTGCCAGTATATCGGTGGGCTTTAGGCTGGGTGGATAGTATATGGTTGCGCCCCGGAAAAGAGGAAAGAGGAAACCGGCAGTGCCTTCGAAGGTGTGATGCATAGGGATTATCGAGCAAAGGCTGTCCTTTTCATTGATCTCGATGAATCGCTCGACTGATTTCATGTTACTGGTAATGTTGAAGTGACTCAGCATGACCGCCTTGGATGTACCAGTAGTACCAGACGTGAAAATGAGTACTGCCAAACCCTTGGGGTCAATGCCTTTCACCGGAATGTCTTTCTTTGGAGCCAGTTTTTTGATATCGTCCATGGAAATGACCCACTTGATGTTCTTCAGTTCGCCTTTGAGGTCATTTATCTTCTCGAGGTATGTCTCAGAGCAGATCACGCCTTTCGCTTCACTTTGGGTTAGAATATGGATTATCTCTGCATCTTGTGACATGCGGTCGACTGGCACAGAGACCAAACCTGCCCGGACGATTGCTAGGTAGCTGATTGCCCACTCTGGTGAATTCTCACCCATGACGGCACATTTGTCGTCCTTCTTGAAACCGAGTTCCAGTAGGTGATTCTTTAGTTTAACTACCCCTTCTTTCAACTGCTTGTATGTGTAGGTAGTATCTCCTTTTTTGAGGGCGAGTTTATCTGGATAATTCTTGACCGAATGTTCAAAAACGTCGCCCAATAGCTGTATTTCTCCGTTCATTTTTTGTACTCCAGTCTAAAGATATTATCTTTACCTTTCTTGACCAAGATAGGCACTAACTCCTGAGCTGAATATTTATCTCTAAGCATAAAAAACTCAATGAGAATTGGAAGATTTATGCCACATATGATACTCAAGTTCTTCTCATCCTTTAGTAAATTGAAACAGCTTATTGTACAACTACCTCCTGGTAAATCCACGAAAACGATCGCCTCCCTTTTTCTGTTTTGCCCTATTACATTCTTGAGCTTGTTGTTCAACAGACTGCAGGACAACCCGGCATTGGAAACTACTTCCACGAGACGCTGTTTGCCAACAATCTGCTCGGCAGTTTTCAGCATGCTCTCGGCGAAGTCGCCGTGTCCGATTATGATACCTCTTATCACGCTCACTCAAGGTCTTCTTCATCAAAATGCACACTCGGGATTTCATGTTCAGAAAGTATTCTTCTCAATTCCTTATCGTATTCCTCGGCAGGTCGAACGCCACGGAGGTCGAGTAGGTAGTTCATAGCAATGACTTCAGCGATGACCGATATGGTCTTGCCTGGACTCAGAGGTATCACGATATGTGGAATCTTAACACCCAGCATTTCTTTTCTCTTTTTTTCCAATCCAATCCGGTCATATTCACCTTTTATCTTGTCCCACATGACGAGTTCAATGATTACCTCGATACGTTTCCTCAGCCGAACCGATTTGACGCCAAATATCCTGAAAATGTCAACGATACCTACTCCGCGAATTTCGATGTGGTGTTTCAACCGGGGGCTTTTCTCAGCACCGGCTCCGATGAGGATATCACCTCTCCTGATGATTGTTATCAAATCATCAGCAACGAAGCGATGACCCCTTTCGATTAGGTCCAGTGCACATTCGCTCTTGCCCGTACCCGGTTCTCCCATGAAAAGGACGCCTACGCCGTAAATATCGACCAGCGTGCCCTGTATGTACTCAGTGGGTGCAAGTTTGAAATCGAGATATGCCGTCAAGCTATGGATGAAAGGCGTTGTTGAGTTGGGCGTGCGCAGAATCGGGATTTTTCTTCGCTTTGCTTCCTCGATGAATTTCTTGTCGATAGATAGATTCTTTGCAACAATGAGACACGGCGTTCCCAATTTCATCACTGTTGCAATCCTCTTGTTCTTAAGGTCCCGTTTTAAGGTTTTCAGGTAGAAAGTTTCTGTTTTACCGATGATCATGATGCGTTCGCTTAAGAAATATCCCGTATAGCCGGCAAGAGCAAGTCCAGGGCGGAAAATGTCGTAGCTTGTTATCTTTCCTTTTTCTAAATACTCTTCGCCAGAGATGATCTCCAGAGATAGATCATCCCTCTTTTCTTCATAGAGGGTTTTAACGGTCAGTGATTTCATTTTCTGCGCGTTTTTTGCGCGAGTCTTTTTCTTTCCCGGAACTTTGCCTCGTATTTGTCGAGCTGCCGCTCAACCTTTCTTACCGCGTCATTTATGGCCATATATATGTCAGGGTTTTTCACACGACTCGCTATCGAGGAATGCTTAACCGAGAGCGTTAACTCGACTATACTTGTACCTTTGTCTTTTTCCATGGTCAAATTGGCATCAATAATATAGTGTTCAAACCGCTTCAGTTTTTCGATTTTTTTTGTAGTATATTCTTGCAGTGCATCTGATAGATGGAAATTCCTTGCTGTGATATCTAGTTGCATAGCACCTCCTGAAATTTACACAACGGGGTAGTCACTGGGGACATCGTAACATAAATTATAGGCACATTTACTCTCCTGTCAATGAGCGAAGTCTTTTCGTCAAATGACCTTCAAAAAGGAATGATGCAACCGCAATGCCTGAAGCGCCCGCTTTCAGGACAGCTCTGTAGTTCTTGTCATTTATACCACCGATGCCGATGACTGGAATTCTCGCTGCTTTACAGACCGCTCTTAGAGTCCGCAGGCCGCATACCCGGGCATCGTGCTTCGTCTTCGTCCTGTAGATCGCACCGACGCCGAGATAATCAGCTCCTTGGGCTTCAGCTTTCCTTGCTTCTTCTAAGTTGTGCGTGGATGCGCCAATGATATGGGTATCGCCCAGTATTTCGCGGGCTTTTGCGACAGGCATGTCTTTTTGCCCAACGTGCACTCCGTCCGCGTTACATGCGAGTGCAATATCCAGACGGTTATTTATGATAAACTTCACGTCAGTATTCATTGTTGCTTTTCTTATTTTGTTTGCATATCTTAAGAAGTTTCGGTCACTGAGCGTATTTACCCTCAACTGAATCATCGTGGCTCGGTTATTTATAAGAACGTTTGTCACTTTGTCTATGTCTGATAAACGGAGATACTGGTCATCGATTATCGCGTGAAGACGGGGGTTGAACTTCTTCTTTTGGATAACAACTATTTCCTTCTCAAAATCATAGATTTGGAATCTGATTTCCTTCATCGCCCTGCTGAGGCGGATTTTTGTGATTTTGAGGGTTTCTTCGATGATTCTTGATGACTCTTTGGCGCGGGATAGATTCGATAGAATCAAGCCGCCAGCGTTTTTCTTCTTGCCCGAGTCGAACCTTGCCTTCCTGCCGAGGTCTCGGTGGCTTTTGCGCGCACCTATGATGTGCTCCAGGGGCAGGGATTGTTTGAATTGAAGAAAATTCTTCCTGATTTCACGTATTCTTAGGAGTAGTGCCCGGTTTTCGAAGTGAAACCTTGTGAGATCTTCGATTAGCTTTAGCGATTCATCCAACCGGTTGAGGTTCACGTCAATTATGCGCAGAAAGTGCACAGTTAATTATAGTTATGAGGGGGAACTATGTCAAGGGTGGTCGGTTTCGAAATGCGAGACCCAACATAGTAATTATGTTATTGTGTAATTATGTCATTAATTCATTTGAAGCGGTGCGTCGGAGCGACGGTGAAACAGAAAGCGGTGAAAAAGCGTAGGGCGTGGAGCGTTAGGCGTGGTTGAGATTGCCGCCCCGATACGATCTACAGATCTTACGGGGCAGGCGCCCGCCTGCGGCGGTATCGCAATGACGGGTTTTCGGATTAAAAGCAGTTCGAAAGTTTTAGAATTCTAGAACTATCGAACACGGCCCATTCTTGTTTTTCATCTCTGGATGGATTACCGAGTCAGGGAATGGCAGAGATTGTCCCGTTCCGAAGCATTCGGAACGAGGATCCTCGTTTCTGAAGAATCAGAAACGGGA
>DAOVAN010000086.1 GCA_030671005.1 Caldifarciminota bacterium | reverse complement strand
CAGGCGTTCTAACCCCCGTTTTGTTTAGCAAAACGGGGACAGGCTGAACTACGACCCGTGTTGTGATTATACACCAGAATATGGAAAAGTCACGATTTTTGTTGACAAATTTTTGAATTTCGGTTATATTTGCTTGATGTTTTTCATTATTCCGGTAGGTAGTGAAGAAGGGGTCAGGCGACTGCCCTATGTGACGATCGGGCTGATCGCGTTCAACTCGATTATCTGGATCATCACGAGCCTTGTGCTTGGTGGCCAGGTAGGCGAATTGGAGCAGCTCCATCAACGGATGCTGGAAATCGAATCACACTACGCATACCGATTCATCGAAACCGATCCTAACCTGTTGCAGGAAGTAGATTATGAGAAAATACGCGAACGTATCCTTACCGGGGAGATAATTCCTGCCGGGACAGAAGATTATCGACAGTGGAAGAATCTTTATGAGCACTATAAGGAAAAGAGCAGTCACCTGGTCTTCGAACAGTTTGGTTTCAGGCCCAGTGAATTCAATATCCTTAGGCTCTTTTCTTCATTGTTCATACACGCGAATTTCTTCCATTTGTTGTTCAACATGCTCTTTCTCTGGCTGGTAGGGTGCAATATCGAGGATGATTGGAGCTGGAAAGTATTCCTGGGATTATATATCGTTGCCGGTGTTGTTGCGGGAATATTCCACGCCGTGGCGTTTCCGAAGAGCACGGTTCCACTGATAGGTGCATCGGGTGCCATTGCTGGAATCATGGGTGCGTTCATGATACGCCACTACAAGACAAAAGTCCGCTTTGCCTATTTCATCTGGTTTTTCCTGAGGCCTTATGTCGGCACTTTCTCAATCTATGCCGGCATTGCACTAGCGATATGGTTCGTGCAGCAGATTATCGGTGCTACTTGGGGTATGGAATCTGGAACTGCCTACTGGACTCATATTGGCGGTTTTGTCTTTGGTGCTGCGATGGGTGCTTCCTTCAGGTATCTTGGAATTGAGAAGAAATATATTGAACCGATGGTTGAGGACAGTTTCGAGAAGTTGAAATTCTCACCGAGGATGAAACAGGCTAACCGGCTGTTGGACATGGGTGATACAATGGCGGCGATTCCCATACTCCTTCAAGTCATAAATGAAGAGACGCAGAATCAAGATGCTCCCCTGATCGTTGCCCGTCTTTATTGCGAGAAAGGAAACCACGACGATGCCTTGACTATGTATAATAAGGCAATGGAAATAGCCCTGCGAATGAATAACGATGAGTTTATTCATGCAATCCGGGAAGAGATGGAGGAGAAGGGTTTGACAAAGGGACTTTCTGAAAAGAATATGTATAAACTCGCAAATTACTATGAGCAATCAGGACGGCATGAAGAGGCAGTTACCACGTATGGTATATACATACAGATACACCGTTCTGGTCTGGTAAGGCCCAAGGCGATATACCGCACCCATTTGTTGTTCAAACACAAACTGAAAGATGAAAAGATGGCCCAGAACGCCCTTGCTTTTCTTCACAAGGAATATCCGGATTGGGCACCAAGATAACAGATTCATTTGACAGCGTTGCCTTGATGTGTATATATCGTACCCATCACGGCATTGACTTCCATTTTTAAGTTGTGTATACTAAACCATGAGTGAGAAGTTTAAGCCACCTCCATTTAATTACTGTGATTACCGCTGCGATCGGTGCGATGAGCGAGAGAAATGCCGTGTATACAAAGATGACCAGGAAAGACTCCTTGATCACTACCGTAAGGGTGAAGATCCTTATGACCCAGAAATATTCGTGAATGATTTGAAAGAGATTTTTGGTAAGACAAAAAAGATGATCCGAAAGATGGCGCAAGAGCAGGGCATCGATTTGGAAACTGCTAGCGATGAGGAGGTGCCTGAAATTAACCCTGAAGAATATGTGATCTATCGACTCGCTTATCAGTACTTCAAGGAGGCTAATGCTTTCATAAAAGAATTAGAGAATGCAGGTATTCCTGAAAACATCAAGCAGGATTTCGATGACGTCGTCTGGTATCATACCTTAATCGCAGCCAAGGCGGGTAGATTGGTTTCGGGATTCATCGACGATTTTCTTGACGAAGAGGTCACGAAGTTAGAAGAAGATGGGACGATAAAGGTAATAAGGAAGGGAATTGATTTGTCAAAGATTGCTCTCGAAAATATGCTCAATGATTTACCTGGTCACCTGTACGCGATCGCAGATTTGTTGGAGATATTGAAACGCACAGAGAAACAACTCGAGGCCGATATTCATCAGAAAGTCTAATTTCCCCAAATCTTAGTTCATTAAACCAAACATGCAGAGCATAGAACGTGTTGGTGCACGTATTCATTGTTTTCTCACCAAATATCAATATAATTGATTATGGATGCGAAGATCGTTCATTCATTGAAAAACCGAGTAAAAATGACAATTGAACAACACAGCATGTTCGATGACGTAACAAAAGTGATGATAGCCTTTTCGGCAGGGCCTGATTCAGTATGCGTTTTGGATATCTTGCATAATCTGTTTGCTGGACAGATAGCATTCGAACTTGTCTACGTAAATCATGGTTTACGGCCCAGTATCGTACTGAAGCGCGAGGAGAGGATGACACAGGATTATGCGGGCCGCTACAACACTGATTATAAAGTTCTCAGGGTGAAGGTCCACAAGAGAAAAGAGGGCATCGAGGCGTCAGCCAGAATCGCGCGCTATCGAGCCCTGGAGAAGCATTGGAAGAAAACAGGTGCGCAGAGAATCGTGCTCGGCCATAATTTGGATGATTTTGTTGAGACCTTTCTGCTTAATGTCGTACGCGGTAGTGGCATGCGCGGATTACGGTCGATCGCTGCGGTGCGCCCGCCGTTTGTCAGGCCGCTGATTAGTTCTAAGAAACAAGACATATTGAAGTATCTCAGTGCCAGGCAACTAGCATATTCCGTGGATGAAACCAATCTGTCACTAGATCATCGTCGCAATGTAATGAGGCTCAAGGTTCTGCTGGTATTAGAACGGCTGAATCCAGAGATACATGAGGCAATAGAGCGAGAGGTTTGGATACTGAAGCAAGACGACGAGTATCTTTGGAAACAGGCAGAAAAGGTGTACCAAAGAGCGGTGAAGAGTACTAAAGACTGTGTATTACTTGACACAAACAAGATAATGAGATATAATTTCTCAATCGTGAGCCGGCTCGTGATGAAGGCGGTACAAGAGCTGAGTGGAAGTCTTGATGGCTATGAAAGTAAACATTATCATTCAATCATCAGTCTAACAGACAAAGAGTGTAGTAAGCGGGTCAGTTTGCCAAAGGGTATCTATGCGCAGCGGGAGCACGAAAACATCGCCATCGTAAAGATTGGGCCGAAACCGAAGCTCGCGGTTCCTGTGGATTTGGATGCGGGTGTCGTTTTAGTTCGTGATTATAGGCTGAGTCTGAGAGTCGAAAAGAAACATGATTTGAGAAAATCACGCGGCAATCGTGAAGTGTTTGACATGTGTGGCCTTGAGTTACCCTTGTACATCCGAAACAGAAATCTCGGGGATGTTGTTGAAACGAAGATCGGTAAGAAGAAGGTGAAGAAGATTTTCAGTGAATGCCGGATAGCGCCGCGTGAGCGTGATGATATTCTGATGTTATGCGACCAGAGAGGTATATTATGGGTAATTGGTGTTGCGCGTGCTTACAGGGGTTTTGTGAACGAACAAACAAAGAAATATCTGGTGGTGGATTTTGAACGTTTTGATTAAGGAAACTGAAATACAACAGAAAGTACAAGAGATTGGCAAGAAGATAAACAAAGAGTACAAGGATAGAAAGCCTATTCTTATTGGCGTATTGAAAGGCGCGTTCGTATTCTTGGCTGATTTACTGAGGGAGATAGAAATACCGGTGGAAATAGATTTCCTGTCGATTCACAGTTATGACGGAAGCGAGTCGAGCGGCGTTGTGCGAATCACGCATGACCTGTCGCTCAATATCGAAGATCGAGACGTGATATTGGTTGAAGACATAATCGATACCGGACGTACGGTCAGTTACATAATCGAGAATCTATACACACGGAAACCACGCAGTCTGGCAGTTTGTTCATTGCTCAACAAGGAAACAAGACGTGTGGTTGATGTACGGTTGACCTATGTTGGTTTCACAATTCCGGGTGTGTTTGTTGTTGGTTACGGTTTGGATTATGACAATCGATACCGCAATCTAAAATGCATAGGAGTACTAGATGATAAATAAACCTACGACCAAACGGAGTATGTTGACGACAATCTTGGTGTGGGTGGCGATTATTGCCATTCCGATGTATGTCGTACTTCAGTTCTCGAATCGTGGTGGTAAGAGTGTCGAAATCCCGTATTCACTTTTTCTCCAGGAGTTACGTCAGAATAATGTTACTGAGGTTACGATAACCGAGAAGTCAATCAAGGGGCAGTTGCAGATGGCCATCGACATTGAAGAAAAAGGCGTTTTCTTCGAATTCACAACCCTAATACCCTTCGAAGATCCAGCGCTCGCCGAGGAACTCGTGAAATACAACGTTGAAGTCACGGTGAAGCAGAAATCCGGATGGGGTGGGATCATTGTCAGTATTCTGCCATGGCTTTTGCTAATTGGCGTCTGGGTTTTCTTCATTCGTCAGATGCAGTCGGGGCAGAACCGTGCTCTGGGATTTGGGCGGAGCCGTGCCAAGGTGCTCCTGGAAAATAGGTTGAATGTTACATTCAAAGACGTCGCGGGGGTTGATGAGGCGAAAGAGGAATTGACCGAAGTTATCGAATTCCTGAAAGCCCCCAGAAAATTCACACGCCTGGGTGGCCGTATACCGAAGGGCGTTTTGCTGCTCGGCCCTCCGGGTACTGGGAAAACCTTGATGGCGAGAGCGGTTGCCGGTGAGGCAGGTGTGCCGTTTATTTCAATAAGCGGTTCAAATTTCGTTGAGATGTTTGTGGGCGTGGGCGCGTCACGCGTGCGGGATCTGTTTGATCAAGCCAAGAAGAACTCACCCTGTATCATTTTCGTTGATGAGATCGATGCTGTAGGCAGGTTGCGGGGCGCTGGGCTCGGTGGCGGACACGATGAGCGCGAACAGACATTGAATCAACTCCTGGTCGAGATGGACGGCTTTGAGGTCAACGAAGGGGTAATTTTGATGGCAGCAACGAATCGCCCTGACATCCTTGACCCTGCACTTCTGAGACCAGGAAGATTTGACCGCGTTGTTGTTCTCGATCGGCCTGATATACGGGGTCGATTGGGAATCCTCAAGGTGCATACGCGCAAGACACCACTCGATACGAATGTTGATATGGAAGTTCTAGCACGCGGCACACCAGGGTTTTCCGGTGCTGACCTTTCAAATATGGTTAACGAGGCAGCGCTCTTGGCAGCACGTCGCGATAAAGAGAAGATTACCATGTCAGAGTTTGAAGATGCCAAGGACAAGATTCTCATGGGTGTTGAGCGCAAGAGTCTACTCATCTCAGAAGATGAGAAGAAACTGACTGCATATCATGAATGTGGACACGTGCTCGTTGCCAAATCACTGCCGGGAATGGACCCCATACATAAGGTGACGATCATCCCACGGGGTATGGCGTTGGGCTTGACACAGTCACTACCCATTGATGAGCGTAGGACATATTCCAAGACGTATTGCGTGAACCAACTGGCATACATGCTGGGCGGCAGGGCAGCCGAGAAGATCGTGCTCGGTGATCTCTCGACGGGCGCGGGTAACGATATAGAAAAAGCAACGAAACTTGCGCGCAAGATGGTTTGCGAGTGGGGCATGAGCGAACGGCTTGGCCCGCTGACATATGGCGAAAAACAGGAAGAGATATTCCTGGGTCGTGAGATCGGCATGCATCGTGACTATTCCGAGGCCACGGCGCGAGAAATCGATGAAGAGGTAAAGAGGATCGTCGGCGAGGCAGAGAGTGAAGCTGAGTCGATCGTCAAAAAGAATTTGGATAAGCTGAAGATGTTGGCGCGGACGCTTTTGGACAAAGAGATCTTATCAGGCGAGGAGGTCGATAATATCTTCCAAGATGGTCGACAAAAAAAAGATAGAAAAAGCAGTAAGCGCAGTTCTTGACGCGATTGGCGAAAATCGAAATCGCGAAGGACTGAAAGACACACCCAGACGTGTCGCAAAAATGTACGAGGAGATATTTTCCGGTGTTCATAAAGACCCAAAGAAAGAGCTGAAGACGTACAAGACAAAGAACGAAGACGAGATGATCATCATTAAAGATATTCCGTTCTACTCAGTTTGTGAACACCATCTGTTGCCTTTTTTTGGCAAGGCGCATCTCGTATACATACCCAAGGCGAATAAGATAACTGGATTCTCGAGTTTGGTGAGAGTAATCGATGTCATGGCCAAGAGACCGCTGTTGCAGGAAAGGTTGACGCACGAAATAGCTGACTTCTTGATGGCGAATCTCAAGCCGATGGGTGTGTTGGTTGTTATTGAGGCGGAGCATCTCTGTCTCTCAATGATCGGCGTAAAAAAACCAGGTACCCTAACCGTTACCTCGGCAATTCGGGGGGTTATGCGTTCTGGTGCAACGCGGGCCGAGGCATTCTCGCTTATCAAAGGTAAGTAACGGTTATTGATTCCCACACGTCTACATACCAAAAGGAGAAGTTGATGAGGAAATTTACATTGGCTAG
>DAOVAN010000166.1 GCA_030671005.1 Caldifarciminota bacterium | reverse complement strand
ATTATGTGATCGGATCGCCTTCATGAATCGGGGAAGAATCGAGGCCCTCGACACTCCAGATCGACTCAAGCAGAGTATGCCACAAAAACAGACGCTAGAGATCAAATGCCAGGGTGTAGTTGAGAAGGAGACATTCAGCGGCATGAGAGAGGCAGCCAGTATCAATATTTCACATGGGGATGGCTTCGTGTACTTGAGGATGAATACAGATAATCCCGAGGATATTTTGAGCAACATCATTGAATTAGTCCGGGAAAAGGCACAGATATTCTCGGTGCGGGTGACCGTTCCGACACTTGAAGATGTTTTTGTGCATCTTACCGGGGCGAGCTTGAAGGACGGGTAATTATTATATGAGTAAACCGGAGAAACGATGTGGGTTATAGTTGAGGAAGTAAGAAAGAGCTTCACGATACTCCTTGCCTATCCGGTGGAAGTCGTCTTCTGGATATTCTCACCACTTTTATGGGTTGTACCATTGGTTTTTCAAGGCAAGGCATTGATCGGCGCCTTCAGCAGCACTCCGTTCGGTGCCCTTGCCGGTACTGATGAGTTTATTCCGTATGTATTGATCGGCGCGATCATAAGTACCTACATGTTTTCCGCAGTTTGGAGTATGGGTAATTCATTCCGCGACGAGACCTATTACGGAACCCTAGAGCACATACTTTCGGCACCGGTGAGGCCGGTGTACATCCTGGTAGGTAAGGGTGTGTACAACTCTATTCTCTCAACGTCGTTTGTGATCGTACAACTCCTTATTTGCGTATTCATCTTTGGCCTGAAGGTCGCCCTCGCAAAGATTTTTCCTATTTTTTTGTTTTTGCTGCTGCTCATTGTTGGTCTTTACGGCATTGGCTTCATGGCCGCGGCGATAACACTCTTGATAAAAGAATCACACGGTATAATACATCTCTTCGAATACGTACTCTTTCTCTTTTCGCCCATTCGTTACCCGGTGGAAGTCAATCCCATTACCAAGACGATCAGTGTTTTCATACCACTGACTTATGCACTCATCGCTTTGCGTGGCCTCTTGCTCAACATCGAATTCAATTTCTGGAAGAACAGTCTTATTCTGCTCGGTATAGATTGTGCGATAATACCCCTGGGTCTGTTCATATTTTACAGAATCGAAAAAAGGACGAAAACAAGAGGTACGTTAGCCGATTATTGATGATATGAGAGAAAAGAGACACTACACACGGCTACGGAGAATGAAAGATACTATGTCCCATTACCTGCGTGCAATCAACGCGGAAAACATCAAGGAATGGAGGATCGAGCTCAAGTACAAGCCGGATTTCATACGCCAGTTCTTCGAACCTTTTGTCTATTTATTCCCGTATTTCCTCTATGGATACGCCTTGCTTGGCGGAAGGTACTCTGAGCACCTCAAGAGTCTTACCGGTATCAGTGATATGATCGCTTACACCTTTATTGGCTATTTGTTCATTGGTTTTTTGAATACAGCATGTTGGGCCATGGGTTTCTCTTTACGCAAGGAACAATGGTATGGAACACTCGAGACGATCTTTGTGGCGCCCGTCCCGCGCTGGGTATATGTGGCCGGTATGGCTTTGCACTCGACATGCCATCAGGGATTGATAATGCTCATACAGGCAGTAGTGATTACTACATTCTTTGCTATCGTCCTGCAAACGAGTGGCTTATTCCTATGCCTCGCGGTCGTGGTGCTCATGCTGCTTGGTTTGTACGGACTGGGTATCGTAGTGGCCGGTCTGACGATTGCCCTGAAACAGTGGTGGGTGGTCTCGGAAGCACTTTCGACACTGATCGTGGTAGTGACGCCCATTGCCTACCCGCTTGCCGTCTTACCCTTTGTGCTCCGTAAAATATCGATGTTTTTACCGACAACATATGGCATAATTGGCGTCAGGCATTTTCTGCTCGGCGAGGAGTTGGTGGTGAGTCTGCCGACGATTTTTTTGCGCCTTTCGTTGATTTCAGTAGTATGGCTCACATTTGGTATGCTTGTTTTTTTGATCATGGACCGCTTTGGTAGAAAGAGGGGCTCACTTTCAATATATTAGAAGGAGGGATTATGAATAGTATTATAATAATCGAATTCATTCTTTACTTTGTGTTGATTTTGGGGATCGGTTTCTACTTTGCTCGTAAGAAGATGAGTCAAGCTGACTTCCATCTGGGGGGTAAGAAGATACCAGGCTGGGCTCTTGCATTGTCCGAGAGGGCTACCGGAGAATCCGCATGGTGCCTATTAGGTTTGACTGGATTCGCATTCGCGGCAGGTTTGTCGGCGGTATGGATCGCAGTCGGCTGTGTTGCGGGGATTACAGTGTCCTGGCTATGGCTTGCAAAGGAATTCAGAAGGGAGAGAGACAAATATGATACACTCACGTTACCAGATTACCTAGCAACGAAGTATGCGAGTCAGGGCAAGTTCATACGGTGGTTCTCAAGCATCATCATTATTTTCTTTTTTGTACTTTATGTGGCTGCGCAATTCAGCGGTGGCGGAAAGACTCTGAACATAACTTTTGGTATTCCCGTTACTTGGGGTATTGTCATTTCCGCAATAGTGGTCATTCTCTATGCGATGGCAGGCGGGTTCTTTTCAGTCGTCTGGACCGATGTGTTGCAAGCGATACTGATGATTATTACATTGGTAGTTACTCCGATAGTCGCCCTGAATGTCATTTCGCGCAGCAATCTGTCAATTGCTAACGCCCTTGCGAGCACTGGCAATGGCCTCGACTCCTGGACGGGTGGAGCGGTCGGATTCGCCGCTGGAACTTTGGTCTTCAACAATTTCGCATGGTTCTTCGGTTATCTGGGCGGACAACCACAGCTCAATGCCCGTTGGATGGCGATGAGAAGTGATAGGGATGTAAAGATTGGGGCTACGATAGCGATCACCTGGACACTACTCGCATATGCCGGCGCAATTACCTTGGGCATAGCAGCTATAACGCTGTTCGGGACGGGTGCGGTATCTGATCCCGAACAGATTCTACCATTCATGCTCTTGAAACTCATGCCGCCCTGGATCGCCGGGATTCTATTGGCTGGTGCCGTTGCGGCCATGATGTCAACTGCCGATTCCCAGTTGCTGATCGCGACTTCATCGATCAGCGAGGATATCATCCATAAGGCACTGCACAAGGATTTTAGCAACCGAAAACTGGTTTTGATTTCACGCATCACGATTCTCGTCGTGGGCGTAATTGCACTTGTCATGGCGTTCACGTCGAAGAGCTTGATCTATACGCTCGTCCACTGGGCATGGGCTGGTATAGGGTGTTCGTTCGCACCGGCGGTCATTCTATCTTTTTTCTGGAAGAGATTCACGGCATGGGGTGTTGTTGCGTCACTAGTCTCGGGTTTTGCA
>DAOVAN010000138.1 GCA_030671005.1 Caldifarciminota bacterium | reverse complement strand
CCCAGATGGTCTTAATCAGCAATTCCTTGCCGATCTTGGGTTCAACCGTCTCTACACGCAAGAATTCCTTCTCGTTGTCCGGAAAATCTGCTTGCAGTATATCCTTCACAGAATCAGCAAAGCCGGCAGGATCTTCACCGGCCGCCCTTATGACATACTCAGTATTTGCAGTACCCAATGCCTGAATCTGGGCACTCTCTTTCCCGATCTTAGCTAGCGAACCCCTCAGAGCAGCCGTATTGATCGGTTTCTCAAAGCTAACCTGTAAAAGAGCGCCGCCCGTAAAATCGATGCCGAAGTTCGGCCCCTTGATGAATATCAGCAGCAGCGCAATCGTGATGACGACCATCGAAAAGATAAAACCATACTTTCTTTTGCTAATGAAATCGATATGCGGATTTCGTACAATTTCAATCATTGTCAGATCCTCAGTTTTTGGACATCAAATTTGTATGTGAAGAAGTTGAAGACGACTTTACCCACGAAGACTGCGGTGAATAGGTTACAGAGTAATCCAATAGTGAGCGTCAGCGCAAAACCCTTTATCGAACCGCTCCCGAATATGAACAGAATCACTCCGATTATTATCGTTGTGACATTCGAATCAAAAATGGTGATCCAGGCCCGCGCAAATCCTTGATCTATCGCAGTTCTGGTCGTCTTACCGATCTTCAGCTCCTCTCGAATTCTTTCGAAGATGAGCACATTCGCATCAACCGCCATACCAATGGTCAATGCAATCCCTGCTATCCCAGGCATGGTGAGACTACCCCGGAAAGCACTCAGAACCGCAGTCAGGAAGAATAGATTTAAGAACAACGCAAAATCGGCTACAAACCCAGACAAAGAGTAGTAAATAAGCATGAACACGATCACCATTGCTCCTGCGATGAGCACCGCCCTAATCCCACTCTCAATCGAATCGCGCCCGAGGCTGGGGCCTACGGTTCGCTCCTCGACTATCCTCAATGGTGCGGGCAAGGCACCAGCCCTCAATATGATCGCCAAATCGCGTGCTTGTTCAGGAGTGAAGCGACCGGTGATGCTGGCTCGGCCCTGGGGAATGCGTTCGGTGATGACCGGCGCTGACTGCACTATTCCATCGAGCACAATGGCCAGCCTCTTGTTGATATTTCTACCTGTTATTGATGCGAATTTGCGAGCTGCCTCTCGCTTGAATTGAAGGTCTATTTCCCATGTACCCACGTATTGCAGGTTGCCACTCTGATTCGGCCCGTGCCGAGCATCTCGAATCACCTCGCCGGTCAGTGCAGCTGTGCTTCTGAGCATATAGATACGCTTGACTTCCCGTCCCGCATAATCCTCTCTCGGGCCAAACACAAACTCCACATCTTCTGGTATGACTTCCTGGGCTTGCGCAATCAAAGCTTTTATTGAATCTTCGTCGCGGTAATCGAAACCAGGATCTCTCTCGACACCCGTCAGGTAGGAACTGAAGGGTTCTTCGAATGCCAAAGAATCTTCGCCCTGCAGATATTGATCGACCCTCTCAACGATCTCGCCCATACGCTCATCCTCAACGAGTCTGAATTCTAAATGCGCCACTTTCTTTATCAGTTCTACAGCTCTTTCGCGATCCACCCCCGGTAATTGGATGAGTATTCTGGCACCGGACTGCTTCTCGATCACTGGTTCGTACACACCGAACTCATCAATACGGTTCCGTATGATCTCAAACGCCCGATCCCGCAAGTCCTGGGGTTTCTCCTGAATACCGCTGGTATCGACCTCGAGAATAAGATGCATCCCTCCTCTGAGGTCTAAGCCTAAGTGTATGGCTCTCTTCGAAAGTGAAATTTTTGTCGCTTCCGAGAGATTCTCTTCTGTGTAGAGTCTGATCGTCGGAATAATGGCGTAAATGCCAAGGATTATTACAATGACAACAATGCCAATTCTCAAACCTAGGTTTCTCATCTTGCTCCTTTTAAAATCTCTACCATCTCATTCACTGCCTGTCTTATTCCAACAAACAAGGCGCGAGCCACAATGGCAAAACCGATTGAATAGCCTGTTATTTCGGGAATATACAAGAGCGACCTAATGTTTCTGTAATCTATGCCATGCCCTGCATGGACTACCAAGCCCTCGCGTCGTGCCGCTTTCGCCACTCGCGCGATTCTTATCGACTCCTTCTTCACATGTGTTGTCTTGCTGTACTCGTTCGTGTTAATCTCAACATATTGGGCACCAACCCGAACCGCCTCTTTGATCTGTTCCATATTGGGGTCGATAAAAATACCCACCCGGAGACCAGTATTCCTCAAGTTCGAGATGAAAAGCTTCAGATCCTGCTTCAAATTCAAAAGGTCCAGACCACCTTGAGTGGTAACCTCGCCCGGCGCCTCTGGAACCAGGGTAACGCGGTCGGGCTTGGCATCCGAAGCGATGCTCGCCATTTCTGAAGTTGCCGCCATTTCCAGATTCAAATCGGTCCTGATGATTTGTTTGAGTAGTCGCAAGTCACGTTCCTTTATATGCCGGCGGTCGCCGCGCAGGTGTACCGTGATCCCATCAGCCCCGCCTAATTCGGCCTCGACTGCAACATGGACAGGGTCGGGAAATTCCTCTTTGCGTGCTTCTCTCACGGTTGCTACGTGGTCGATGTTTACGGAAAGTTCCATGGGCTATTATATTCATATCTTAAGGCATGTCAACCAGCCACCATTCTCCAGCCATCACGATTGTGTGGGAATTTTCCTCCCGAATCATTGTAATTAGAAGTATAAGGAGGCTACAGTGAAAACAATGGCAATTACGATGCTGATGCTTATCATACCTTTCATTACGAACACCGGACAGAAGACAATGAAGGAGTATCTCCGCAATTTAAAGGTAGCACGCCCGTTCACCTACCAGAATCTGACGATTTATCCTCTCACCATGCGCACCGCTCCAGTGGCAGAATATGTCACCCTCGATGAGGCAATGAAACGGGATTGGTTGACTATAAGGGAAATTGGTGCGGGCGATGTGAACGTTGTTGAACTAAGGAACAGGGGCGACAAGGTGGTCTTTCTCATGACTGGCGAGATGTTGACTGGTGCCAAACAAGACCGAATGCTAAGCCAGGATGTCCTTGTTTCGCCTGCGAGCGCATGGCTACGAGTACCCGTATACTGCGTTGAGCACGGCAGGTGGACATCAACCTCACCTGTTTTCAAGTCATCAGAACTGATGGCGCCCAATGAATTACGCAAACAGGCACGGGTAACCGGAAATCAGTCAGAGGTCTGGGATGCGATTGCCACGAGTCAGGACAGGCTGGGGATTGCCTCGACGACTGGTACCGCGCGGGCGAATTACGAAGATGAAGGCGTCAAGGAAGAAATAGATGCTTACACCAAGAAATTCAGGGATTTTCCAAGACTGGATAAAAACACAATTGGTGTTGTCGTAACAACCGGCAGCCGGATCATCTGCGTCGACATATTTGCCAACAACTCCCTGCTGCAGAAATTCTGGTACAAACTAATCAAATCCTATGCAATGGATGCTCTTTCTGAAAGAGAATCCGTCGTCAACAAAGAAGAAGTCCAGGAACTGCTCACTGTCCTTGCCAATGCTCACTACGTATCCATAGGTACTCCTGGTTTGGGTAGTCTGTTCTCGGTCGAAACCGATTTTGGAAAGGGAAGTGTTCTACTCCACAAGGGCATTCCTGTACACATGGACTTCTTCATCAGTAATATGTTTGCTGAGCCCCAAATGCGTCTTGACATGCGTCGCGATCAGCGGTTGAATGACTGAGTCACAACACCATCCCCTTTTCCCCTCCCATCAAGGGAGGGGTGAGTATTGGGGAAATTTCGCCGCCCATTAAAGAAAAGATTAGGCATTGGGGGAATTGTCCCTTCATCAAAAAGCGGGGTGAGTATTGGAAAAACCAGCAGCCACTATCCTATAGGGTTAATCAACCATTGACAATCCACCATCCAAGTGTATAATAGCAAGACCGCGGGGTGGAGCAGCGGTAGCTCATTGGGCTCATAACCCAAAGGTCGCTGGTTCGAATCCAGCCCCCGCTATTTAAGGCGGAAAGCAAAGACTTTCCGCCTTTTTTTCCACATTAAGGTCGTGGATTCAAACCATGCCCCAGTTATTTTTCCTGGCTAGACTCATGTCAACAAACCGAAACCGTACCGACTACTCACCTGCATTCTTCTAAGGTCGCTGGTTCGAATCCAGCCCCCGCTATTTAAGGCGGAAAGCAAAGACTTTCCGCCTTTTTTTCCACATTAAGGTCGT
>DAOVAN010000085.1 GCA_030671005.1 Caldifarciminota bacterium | reverse complement strand
TGACGAGGAATTGGGGTATACGGAGTTTGGACTAAGGTACTAAAAGGGTGATATCCCCGAATTTCCTTAAGGAAATTCGGGATGCTGAATTTTTCATCAAAATCAAGATTCCCCTCAAGAAGTATTTGGGGACACTCAGTTTTGCATGCAAATCTATTATTTGCGCAAAATTGGTGCTGGAAAAATTCGCAAAGGAGGTAAGATGGATTTGAAGAAATATATTCGTGATATTCCAGATTTTCCACAAAAGGGAGTGATGTTTCGGGATATTACTACACTTTTGAAAGAGCCTGAACCTTTTAAGTACGTGATTGATGCAATTGTTGATAGATATAAGGACGAAAAAATCGACACACTGGTGTCAGTCGAAGCACGTGGTTTTATTTTCGGGGGTGTTGTCGCCTACAGGCTTAATTGTGGTTTTGTGCCGGTTAGAAAGCCTGGGAAATTACCTGCCGAGACAGTTGCTCTGGAGTACACTTTGGAATACGGCAAGAATACCATTGAAATCCACAAGGATGCGATCAAATCAGGCGAAAGGGTATTGGTTTTTGATGATCTCTTGGCTACCGGTGGTACGGTTCAGGCGACCTGCAAATTAGTTGAAGGATTGGGCGGACGAGTAATTGAATGTGCTTTCGTAAGTGAGTTGACCTATCTTGAAGGTAGGGAGAAGCTAAAAGACTACAAGCTTTTTTCGCTAATACAATATTAACGATGCTCTGCATCGTGGGTTTTGAATTTGTCATTTGGAATTTGTTTGTTATTTGTGATTTGGTTATTGGAATTTGAATGATGACTCAACCATACTGCTGTAGAATTTGGCAATCCTTGTAGTAAGAGAGTAATAGCGGACGATGTGCGTAGTTAGCGTCCGACTGCTTTTTTCATTGATAACAATCTCTTGTCCACTTCATGGAAGATTTCACTGTCGGGAATGCGTGAGCCGGTGTGATACTCTAGAGAACCGAATGAAACAGTGCATTTCATATTCTTGTTCTCGGCGATAAAGACCTCATTTGAGAAGATCTCTTTCATACGTTCGCCAAAGATGCGGGCTTCGTCTTCGGCGGATCCCGGGATAATAGCTACGAACTCGTCCCCTCCCCAACGGGCAACAATGTCTTTTTTCCTCGAGTGTGCTCTGAATATCTGCGAAAATTTCTTTAGAACCTGGTCACCCATTTTGTGACCCAACTGGTCATTCACGTCTTTCAGATTATCGATGTCAAAAAGAACGAGCGATAATCGTCCGTCACTGCGTTTTACTTCGTTAATACCTTCGGTGAGTTTTTGTTCAAAGTAACGCCTGGTATACAAACCTGTCAAAGAGTCCTCGATCGAGATCTTATACAACATAGCGTTTGAGAGACAAAGCGAGATGTGTTTCACAAGATTCGTGAGGAGCACAAGGACTTCCTTATCAAGTGTGGTCTTCGGCTTCACAAGTAAAGTGCCGAGAGCCCTATCTCTGGTTACCAATGGCAGTTCGACTGAATCGATTGATTTCGGAGGAATGGCGAAATTCAGGTTACGTATTCTTTTGCCGTCAAAATTACGCATCACATTGATGCCCTGTTCTTTATCTTCGAGTATGATTGTTACCTCTTCGGCGTGGATAAATGAATGTACCTTTCTGAGTGTGGTCTCGATGAGTTGCTCAAAATCCAAAATCCCTTCCAGTTTTCGGGCGATTTCATTCAAATCTTCTTCTTCGGTGATTCTTTGTTTCATTTTTTCTTGAAACCGAGACATTAAATAACCGATGTAGGAGAAGACAAGGATACTCATGATGAGAGGTATCGTTGCAATAAGACGATAGTCTCTATAAAGCAGAGCCATGGATATGCCGATTGGATAAATGAGCATTTCGATGAGGTCACTGATGATTGCTTCTTCTTTAAGGTAGGTCCAGAATTTTTCACCCTTCAAAACGATGTGCACAGAAAAGAATAACTCATTCAGGACGACAACAGTGGGTATTGCAAGAATCCATTCTAGGTTGAGTGGGTAATAAGTCATTAATAATCCCGTGATTAGATATATCAACCCATATACCCCAGCATTGTAGGATCCAGTCTTGATTGTTCGCCAGAACAGAGCCGTGTCTCTGTTTTTGATATGCTTAAGGCTCTTAAGAACCCAAACGACAAGAACGGTAACGACCGCCATGAATGAAGCCACGTTACCATCGAAGGCAAGCAGCAAGAAGAAATAGATTACGATCTCAAAAGACACGATTGTGTTTTTCAGTGAAATATATACGAGCGCGCAGATGATGGCGGTGAAGAAGAAAATGAAATATTCTGGGAAAGGCGGGAATCTGGGATTGAAAATGAGCACTTGGGACAGTGGTAAACCAATACCGCCCGCGATAATAGCGAATTCGTAAGTCAATGTGAGGTATTTTTTCACTGAATTTATTATAGTCATATCCCTCATTTTGTAAAGGATTTTCTGAGACTTAAGCCGAACACAGTCTGGGAGGTACATGGCTTGTTGACAAGAGCATGCTGGTCCGATATCATTTACCATGCGGACCGGTATTGCCGAATTACCCCTGCATGGTGGGCGGGCACCACGGTGGCTGTTCGAGAAGATGGTGAAGTTGTCGCGCGCGATCATTGAGGTCATTGTCGTGGAACAAGGCAATCTGGAGTTCTTGCGGCGTGTTTCAGACCCATTCTGGTTTCAGGCATTCGGTGCGGTGTTGGGATTCGATTGGCATTCTTCAGGTGTGACGACAACAGTTTGTGGGGCAATGAAAGAGGGAACAAAAGACATTGCCAGCGATTTAGGGTTATTCTTCTGTGGAGGTAAGGGTGGTGCTTCGAGGAAGACACCTGCACAGATTAGAGCGATCGCCGAGGAGGTACCGGTAGATTCAGATAAGTTGGTTTATGCATCCAAAACCTCAGCGAAAGTAGATAATACATGTGTTCAAGACGGATATAATCTCTATCACCATATGTTCATCTTTACTCAGGACGGTGATTGGGGAGTCATTCAACAGGGGATGAATCCCAATAATCATTTTGCGCGGCGTTATCATTGGCTTTCTCTAGACCTGAAATCCTATGTTAACGAGCCCCATGCTGCTGTGTGTTGTGATAAGAAGAGGGAATCGCTGAATATGGTTGCTGAGGATAGTTCATCTTCGCGTAAGATCATAACCGACATTGCAAAGGAGCACCCTGACAAATTAATAAAGGAAACGGAGAGAATCCTGAGGATGCCAACCCGTCATCCAGTCTTGAAATGGGATATCAGTCAAAAATACTTCCACAAAATTCTCCTGAAAACCTATGATAAGGCACCGAGTAATTTCGAAGGGTTGATCAGTATACAAGGCGTGGGTCCAAAAACAATACGGGCGCTGGCATTAGTCGGTGAGCTGCTTTATGGTGCAAGCCCCTCATTTCGCGACCCGGCACGTTATTCATTCGCACACGGGGGTAAGGATGGCTTTCCATATCCGGTGGATAGAACAACGTATAACCAATCAATTGCATTTATCGAATCCGCAATAAAGAGGGCGAAAATTGGAGAAAATGATAAGTTAAAGGCACTGAAGAAACTAACATATATATAGCATCGCGTATCGTAACGGTAAACCACAGGTTACTACACACTTTCCCCACACAAGAGCACACTCAGGCGTCCACATTTGGAATGTAGAGCCCTTTGCAGTTGTCGGTTTCCTATGCATCTGGTGGGATAGGGGAGTTTTTCCGTTCCAATCAGGTGTAATGTTGACATGGCATTTTGTTTGACTATAATTGACCGAAGGAGCTAGCATGAACTACAAAAAACTGGAAAATATCCTTTTGTATATTCTATTGGCCTTGATTACTGTGATCTATTTATATACCGTGTCCCCCACCCTTGCCTTTTGGGATTGTGGTGAATTCATTGCTTCTGCCTATACCCTTGCAGTGCCGCATCCTCCAGGAACGCCGTTCTATGTGCTCCTGGGCAGAGTGTGGTTGATCATTGTTGGGCTGTTTGCGGGGATATTGCCGATTTCGAAGGAAGTAGCCTGGCATATGAACCTGCTTGGGTTAGGTTTCACCGTGCTCACCGTCTTTTTGATATACAAAATGCTGCTCAGGATCTTTCGCATGTGGCAGGGGAACAATAACAAATTGTCGTATCTGATCATCACATTCGGCACCTGTCTGGGAATCGCTTTCTATTACACCGTTTGGGAGAACGTTGTCGAGACCGAAGTGTATGCCGCGGCGACATTTGTGTTCATACTCATTAACTATATTATGATTTTGTGGTATGAGAGTGTGAAAAGAGGGGAGCCCAAGAACAAATATCTGCTTCTTTGTTTCTATTTGATTTTTCTTGCCACGGGCATTCACTTAACACCATTTCTGATCTTTCTGCCTGTGTATGCCTTTGTTTTTTATGTGGAACGAAAGTATTTGAAGGATACGCTGCTATGGCTCCTGGGCTTCTTCCAAATCATATTCTTCGCCCTGAGTTTCTTACTCCCACAGACACTTCATACGCCAGCCATCATTGTCCTTGCGCTCATATTGCTTGCCGGTCTTTTCCTCCCTTTGAGTAACATCTCAAAATACCGCAATTGGCGTTTCTTCTGGGCGGGAATTTTTCTTGTCCTTGTTGCGTTTTCAACTGAATTGTACTTGCCTATTCGATCGCGCGTACTTGATAAGTTGTATAAACAGAAAGAAGCAGCAGAGAGATATTATGAAGGAGAGAATATTGCACCGCGCATAAATGAATGCGACCCCGGTGAGAACTTCGCTGCTTTCAATAATGTACTACACCGAGTCCAGTATGGTCCAGCAAAAATAATTCCCAGACAGACTCAAGAAGCAACAGGTTCTGGGGCATTGGAGGGTTATTTCTGGCAGCTGGCGTTGTTTGTGCGTTATCTGTCCTGGCAGCCAGTGCCCGAATTCGCTAACAACGCTTTCCGAAGCATTGTGCTTGCTCTCTTCTATATCTTCGGCATATGGGGTATGGTTGAATTATTCAGGAGAGAGCGTAGGCTGTTTTTCCTTACGGCATTGATTATGTTCATGCTTTCCTTTGCCATGGTCGGGTACCTTAATCTGAAATTCTCGCCGAGTGACCCTAACCCCCGGCATCAACCACAGGAGGTACGCGAACGTGATTATTTCTTCCACACCGGACACACTTATTTCGGCATACTCGTGGGCATCGGGTTCTTTGCATTTCTACAGTTCATGAAACGAGGAGCCAAGAACAAGAAATTGATTGAGATGGGTGGTCTTGGTGGATATCTCGTTTTCTCGATGGTCCCACTGCTCGCGAATTTTCAGGTCAGTAATCAGTTCGGTCACTTCATACCAAAAGACTACGCGTACAACATGCTTGTATCGTGTGATGATGGTGCGGTGCTCTTCACCAATGGAGACAATGATACGTTCCCGCTGTGGTTTGCTCAGGAGGTGCTGGGTCTAAAGCGCCGGGTCGTTAATGCCAACCTTTCACTCATCAACACTGCCTGGTATATCAGGCAAATAAAAGATTGGGGAGCACCGGTCAGTTTCAGTGAGAGTGTTATCAACCGGCTCGAGCCGTTCATGACACGCGATCGACGTATCATCTGGGTCAAAGATATCATGATCAGGAATATCCTGGCGACGAATGCCGGGATACATTTAAAAGAGGAAGATTACGTGATAACCCAGGAAGAGTTTGCCGAACGCCATTTGAAGAACTACAAGGGTAAGGTTCCGATATACTTCGCATCGACGGTCTCAGCGGAAAACTACGACGGGTTCCGCCCGTATCTGCGACTGGAAGGGATTGTCTATCGAGTCGTGGGCGATAGTATTGACCCGACATACGCGGTGGAGGTAGAGAAGACGAGAGATTTCTTCTACCGGATATACCGTTATACCGGCGTCTTCGACCCCCAGGAACAGGTATTTGTGTCGCGTATATTGGAGGATTTTGACAAGAGGAAAGAAGAGGGTGAGTTCTATGATTTTGGCTTGTATAAGGATAATAATACACGGAGGCTCTACACCAACTACGCAGCTGGTCTTGCAAATCTCGGTGTCGTACTGAGAGAAAGGGGAGATATGAAGGGCACGCTTGATGCCTGGCGTTTCGCCCTCTTGTTTGATCCATATCAGAATATCTACTTCTCTTATAACCTGGGTGTTCTCTTCGCTCAGATGGGGATGCGAGACAGTGCGTATCACTATCTGTCAAGAATCGACGTAGAGGATCCTGGTATGATGGTGCAGATAGGTTCGGTTCTTGCCAATACCGGATTGTTCGAACAAGCCATTGAATATTTCCAGCGGGCAATTGGCACAAATCCGAGATATTCTCAGGCTTATTCAGCGTTGGTAATGACTTACCTTGCAATGAATGACGAAAGGTCAGCGGTTAGCGTCTTAGAAAATTGGCTGTCGGTAAATCCGAGAGACAGTAATGCCCGCAATATGCTCAGGGAGCTGAGAGATCAATAACTAAAACTTGTGCGTGAATAGTACCCAGACAGCAGGACGGTTATGGCAAAGGCAGTAGTATTATACTCAGGTGGTCTTGATTCGTCACTGGCACTCGATATTGTTAAAGAATGGGGTGTAACGGTTTTTCCAATCCACATATCACATAAGCTGCTTTCCGGACAGAAGCTGCCAATGGTTCCGGATCTGAAAATTGTGGATGTCACCGAAGAATTCGCTCAGATTGTACAAGAACCCGAATATGGTTACGGAAAGAATCTTAACCCGTGCATTGATTGCAGAATTGTGATGTTAAAGAAGGCAAAAGAATACATGGAGGAAGTGAAGGC
>DAOVAN010000120.1 GCA_030671005.1 Caldifarciminota bacterium | reverse complement strand
GCGTACACAACCTGCAGAGTACCCAGAGTACGGCCAGGCTCTTTGATTACATCAGTTCATTCGGTTCTTTTGGCTTTTGTGTTTTTGCTTTGTGGTTCGCTTTGATTTTCACCGAAAAGAAGAAAATCTTGGAAAGAAAAGTCATATATGTATTTTTCGCCGCTCTGCCGCTATTCTTCATTGTTCTGGAATGGAATAATGTCCTAGTTGTTGATTATGTGAGACGGCCCTATGGATGGGCACCGGTATGGGCTGATTCAATCTGGACTTACTTATTCTACATCTATCTGGTGATCTTTCTTGTATCCACGTTGTCAATGATCGCGCTCTATGCTCACCGGCAAAAGAATCCAATGAAGAAGAGACAGGCGAGGATATTTTACATAACTGCGTCGGTCTCCTTTGCCCTGGGTTCGGTTACTGACCTTATTCTGCCGAGGTTCAATATATATGCAATACCAGGTCTTGCGAATATTCTTGCCGTTGTGTGGGCCGGCGGATTGGTGTATCTTATCGTGAAATATAAATTTCTGGTTTTGACACCGGCAACCGTTGCCGACGATATCATATCGACCATGACCGAAACCTTGGTCTTGCTTGATCCAAAAGGTAAAGTGGTAGGTATAAATCAAGCAGCGTCGGATCTGTTGCGGTATACAGAGCGGGAATTGAAGGGGAGACATGTAAGCACGATTTTCGCTGACGAAAAAGCTGCGGGCAAGGTATTGAATGAAGTGATACATAAAAAGGCTACTCGCAACTATAGCTGTGCACTTGAATCCAAGGACGGGAAAAGCATCGAGGTGTCGCTCTCGTGTTCGTTGATCCGTCACGACGATACTGTATCAGGTGTGCTGTGCGTGGCGCGTGACATGCGGGAGCAGCTGCTGGCGCGTGAGGAAATCGAGATATCCGAGGCGCGCTATCGTGACCTCGTTGAAAAGGCGGGTATTGCCATCCTGATCGACAGCAGAGATGGTTCGTTCAATTACTTCAACAAAAGATTTGCTGATTTGTTTGGGTATTCGGCCAAAGAAATACAGAATCAGTCTATTCAGACACTCGTTCATCCCGAGGATGTTGAGTGGGTTATGAAATATCACACCGGTCGTTTTGGGGGGCAGAAGGTACCCCACCGGTATGAATTCCGGGGAATAAGAAAAGACGGCTCCACGATATACCTGGAAACAGATGTCACTGTGTTGCGCGAAAAGGGAAAAGTCATAGGCACGCGTTCCTACATCTGGAACATAACCGAGCGGAAGAAAATCGAAGAAGAGCTACGCATAGCTCACAGCGAGCTGGAAACACGCGTCCGGGAGCGTACTGCCGATCTGGTGTCCACTAATGAAGCGCTGGAAACGGCAATCGCCGAGAAGGAAGTATTGCTGCGGGAGATCCAGCACCGGGTCAAAAACAACCTCCAGGTCATCCAGAGCATGCTCAACCTTCAGAGTAGGCATGCGCAGGACAGTCATACCCGGGCAGCGCTTGAGGAGAGCCGGAGTCGCATACAATCGATGACCATGGTCTACGAGCAGCTGTACGAGGCTGAAGATCTGAGCCGTATTGATTTCAATGAATATATGGGTAAACTTACACAGGCACTCTATGTGTTTCACCATGGTGACCGTGAGGCGGTCGCGCTTAATACTGATATTGATCATTGTCAACTTGATATTGGATCGGCGATTCCATGTGGTTTGATCGTCAGCGAGCTTGTCTTGAACGCGTTGAAGCACGCATTCCCGGGAAACACAGAGGGTCAAATCGATGTTTCGTTTCGCTGCGGTAAGAAAAGACAATGTACCATGACGGTGAAAGATAATGGGGTTGGTCTGCCAAAAGATATAGATTTTGCATCGGCTGACACTTTGGGTCTGCAGTTGGTGCGTGCTCTTGTCGAACAACTTGATGGCAAGATTGAAGTTGTAAGAAAAAAAGGTACTGAATTTATCATCACATTTAATGTGGGTAACAGGAGGAGATATGCCAAAGGCAAAGATACTGGTCGTCGAAGATGAGAAAATAGTAGCTTTGGATATCAACAACACGCTGAACAAACTGGGCTACGATGTGCCAGCTCTTGTTGCTTCGGGCGACGAGGCGATACAGGCGGTCAAGCGCACAAAACCTGATCTGGTATTAATGGATATCGTATTGAAAGGGGATATAGATGGTATCGAAGCGGCCGAGGTCATTCGCCACCGTTACGGAACGCCGCTCGTCTTTCTCACCGCCTATGCCGATGAAGAAATACTCAGAAGGGTGAAGCACATAGAGCCTTTTGGCTATATCCTCAAGCCTTTTCAGGAGAAAGAACTCTACAGCACGATTGAAATTGCGCTTTTCAAGCACGGGATTGAAAAGAAGCGCCGGCGGGAACGCGATAAATTCAGACGCAGTTCCCGCAAGATGCTAACCAGCTATGAATCGGCCGTCAGTTCC
The DNA here is from genome assembly GCA_030671005.1 of Caldifarciminota bacterium. Lineage (GTDB taxonomy): Bacteria > Hydrothermota > Tepidihabitantia > SM23-42 > SM23-42 > SM23-42. The sequence continues at coordinate 2,496 of DAOVAN010000120.1, read as the reverse complement.
TTGTCAGAAGCGGTTGAGATGAGGGATCCGCTTTCGGCTGGCCATCAGCAAAGAGTTGCCCAGTTGGCATGCGCAATTGCGCAGGAAATGGGTTTGAAGGATAAGTCCATTGTAGGCATTAAGCTGGCCGCATTGATCCATGATGTGGGTAAGATACGGATACCAGTGGATATTTTGCGTAAGCCGGGCCACCTTGATGATGATGAATATGGTATGATTAAAGAACACCCCAAAGCAGGGTATGATATAATGAAAGGGGTTGATTTCCCCTGGCCGATTGCGGATATGGTTGTTCAACATCACGAGCGATTGGATGGTTCTGGATATCCGCAGGGTATTCGGGATGAAGAGATGCTTCTTGAGTCGAGAATCCTGGCGGTTGCAGAAGTCATCGAGACGATGATGGTGCATCACACTTATCAACCAGCCCTCGATGAAAACGCTGTGTTGAGTGAGTTGATCAGTAACAGAGGCACCCTATATGACCCGCAGGTGGTCGATGCATGCGTCGTTTTATTTAAGGAAAAGAAGTTCAAGTTTGAAGAATAAATGCGCTGGGGTCAGGTTTCTACCCCCGTACGCTTTCGCTACGAGGGCATGCTTTGAACACAAAGTAAAACGAACTCCGTCCTGATGAATAGAATAGTATTCCACCCCATCTGCTATTGCTACGGGTCATCTCACGATGTTCGATATCTACGACAGGTGGGACAAGTAAGCAGTAATGCATTAGCCGACAAACAAGAAAAGCATACCAGGAGATCAGGTTATCAGCAAGCAGAGCACCAGAATATCAGAAAATCAGGAAGAAATTGTGAAGCGTGTCGTGTAGAGCGGTAATACAGCATATTCGAGAAACGAAAGTACTGTTTTGGTATTTGAATTTCGTGCTTTGGGTTTCTGATTTGTTCCCCCGTTCGGGGATTCTCGTAAATTCAATCAAATCAAAGATTTGAGTATTTACGGAATCGGATTTCGAATTTAGAATTTCCACAACAGGGGGAGGTAGAGACCTGACCCCAAATCGGTGAAGTCTTAATTCAACTCAAGCTTAACTTCAGGGAAATCTAGATCTGGCTCCCCAACATTGCTTATGTAATTGGCAAAAGTAATTAATGCAATACTTCCGATCATTTCTACTATTTCCTGATCATCGAATCCTGCGTCCCGAACAATCTTAATGTCGTCATCCGTGACTTTACCATTATTCAGTTTTACTTTTTTGGCGAATTCGAGCATTTTTGTTGTTTTCTCATCCGTGCCTATAGCTTTTCGTGCGTTCACGCATTCTTCCTTTGTGAGTAATCCCGGATCTAATGCCATCTGCGTATGTGCAGCCACGCAATATTCACAATCATTTAGTTGAGATGTCAGAAGAATAATCATTTTGACATTCTTTGGACCCAATTTACCTGAACCTAAGCCAGCATTTAGTGCCAAAAATCCATCAAGTCCAACATCAGAATTTCCCATACATCGAAACATATTTGGTACGAGACCTAAGCTTCCTTCAACCCTTTTATAAAGCCTTTTTGTCCACGATTGTGCTTCATCTTGGCCGAGCTGTTTTATCCTTGGCATATTTATTCTCCTTTCTGAAATGTAGTTCCCAGATCATTATACATGAATTACGAGTGAAATCAAGAAGACACCTGATCCCAAATAACCTTACTTGACTCTAGGTTGAATTTCAGTTACACTCTGCTGGGAAAGAACAAAGGAGGAAGCACAATGAAAATCGCCATAATTATTGTGAGCATAGTAGCTCTAATACTAGTCGGCATTTGTCTTTATTTGATCGATACCAATAAGAAACTGGCGTTCAAAGCCGATAATATAGAAGGACAAAGGGCAGCGGTTGCCGCTGAGCTTGAGGCCCGGATCGCCGCGATTTCTCAAGAAAAAGAAGATGAGGTTGCTCGACTGAAAGGTACTTATGATGAGCTCGTTGCCAGTATGCAAAAAGAGATCGAAGAAGGTCAGATCACGATTACGCAATTGGCGGATCGATTGTCGGTCAGTATGATTGATAAAATCCTATTCCCTTCAGGTGAGGCAGAGATCACATCCGAAGGCGTCGAGGTGTTGGAACGCGTCGGCAAGGTTTTAAAGAACACCGAATACAAGATGATCCGCGTTGAGGGTCATACGGATAACGTTCCGATACATCCAAACCTGCAAGAGAAATTTCCGACCAATTGGGAACTGTCAACGACGCGCGCAACAAATGTCGTTCGTTTCTTGGAGGACAAGGTCGGCATCAAGGGTGCGCGTTTGCATGCCGTAGGTATGTCTGAATACCATCCTGTAGTGAGCAATGAAACCTCGGCTGGCCGTAGTCAAAACCGGAGGATAGAGATCAATCTCTTGCCGGAATTTGCGGGCGGAATACCTTTGACTGCAGAATAACGGTGCATGGGGTCAGGTCTCTACTTTGAACACAAAAACTACTCAGGACAGCATTATCCTTTAATCCATTGCCTTTCTTAGCCCTCT
>DAOVAN010000074.1 GCA_030671005.1 Caldifarciminota bacterium | reverse complement strand
ACACTGCTCGCGGTACACCCTACAAAAATCTTTTTCCAACAAAACACGTACCCCAACAAAAATCACCACGACACTACCGCTCAGATACGAGGCATTGATTTTGAGACAAAATTGATACCGAAAGTGAAATTAGGTGGCAGCTACGTCCGGGTCAACCAGGAGACCGATATAACACCAAAAGCATTCACTGAACTGTTCGGTGGCAACATCTTTTTCAGGTCTGGTCCCTTTGATGCGTACCTGGAATATGCACAGCGCCTCGGAACCCGTCCGGGACTCGGCGGCAGGCTAAAAGGCTACGGCGTATTATTCAGTACCGGCCTGGCAATACCCGGGTTGGGAATCTCCTTTCAGGCAATGGACTATGACACCATCGGCGTAGGCGGTGCTGACTACCGCTACAACGAACCGGTGACGCCAATAAAAACGGGCATCTCAGTGAACCGGGGACTCGATGAGATCGGGTTTGGTGCAACTATACTCTACTCACCGGTAGACTGGGCAACGATTGAACTCGACAATAATAAAATATCGACCCACGATACGACCTTGAATACCCTGGAACAGATTTTCATTACTAATGAATCAATGGACGCGGTCATCGAGCAAGCCATAAAATTGCAGACCTACCCAAGCTTTGAACTCGAAGTCACCGGCGGCGTGGATAAAGTTGTGAAACAAGGCATTGAGGAACCCGTAGAGAAGAAAACCGAAACGAAACCCTATATTGAGGTCACCTACAATTTCGGTTCCTTCTTCATTGAATCCGGGTATCAAATCGAATTCGTCAGTAGCGACACGAGTGACTACCATGATCAGGCACTAAGTGTTGCAATTGGCAAACCAGAAGCCTTTGTCCTCACCCTGAGATATGAACGACGTAACCGGATACCCGACTGGCTAATCGACAAACTCGGTGAAGAAACGAGCTGGCCTCTTGTCGAGTTGAGTCTCGATTTGACTACGCGACACAACCTGAGGATTCGCGCCGGTGGCGAAAAAGGTGGACTCGTATGCTCAGGAGGCGTCTGCCGTTTCGAGGAGCCTTTCAGGGGAGTTAAGCTCTCCCTAACAAGTATCTTCTGAGCGCGCAGCACTCAGAAGATACGGATACGTTAGGCGTTTAAAGGTAACGAAGCCCGTTTCGGTAACAAAGGTGACGTCTAACGATCAAAGATTATGAAGCCTGTATCGTTGTTCCATCATGTCTCGCGTCGCAAAAGACGTAACCGAGCAACGCCAGACGAAACCGGCTTCGTAACCCGTCACCGATTGACGTAACCTTTTAACACAAGGAGGTTCTGTGAGAAAAGTATTTCTTATCATCATTATTATTGTGACGCTTTTCTTCGCCGCCAATATCTGGTACGGTGGTAAGCTCGGTGATTTCATAGAAACCGAGACCGTAGGCTCGGTGATGTGTCTTTCCTGTATGGGGATCGAATGAGTCGCAAACGTATTGTTCAAATTCTCGCATCAATCATTCAGAATGCATACATACCAGCTATTTTCGTAGGTGGCATATACCAGGGATTTCTCAAACGAGGGTGCACGCCTATTTTGAATTGCTGGGGATGTCCGCTTGCCCTGTTTTCATGCCCGATGGGAGCACTACAACATTTCATCGGACTCCAACTTATACCCTTTTACATCGCTGGCTTTTTCGGGACAGTAGGCATGCTTGTTGGAAGAATGACCTGCGGTTGGCTGTGTCCCTTTGGATTCTTCCAAGACCTCCTTTACAAGATTAGATCATTCAAGATGAGATTGCCCAAGTTCTTCTCATACTTCAAGTATGTTGTGCTCGTCGGTGTAGCCGGAATCGTTGCCTATGTAACGGCTGAGCCCTGGTTCTGTAAGGTCTGCCCGGATGGCGCTTTGATTGCCGGCATACCCCTGGTCTTAGCTGACAAGACTGGCGACCTCAAGGCGCTGGTCGGCTGGCACTACTACATGAAAATAGCGATACTACTCGCCATCATAGTCTTCTCCATAACCATCAAGAGATTTTTCTGTCGGACGTTCTGCCCGGTGGGTGCAATATATTCAATATTCAATCGTTTCAGCCTGCTAAGACTGACGGTGGATGAGAAGAAATGCATCGAGTGTGAATCGTGTCAGATGGTGTGTCCGATGAATGTAGGCATCCATCGCCATCAACATGACATCGATTGTATACGTTGTCTGGATTGCGTTAAGATCTGTCCAACCAAGGCAATCACACATGAAGTCAGGTAAAGCAACGCTCATATCAACCTTCATAGTGGGCGGCGGCCAAATCTATGCGGGACGATTCTGGACAGGTATCGCACTTGCCTTCTTCTTCTACGGCTCGATAGCGTTCATGATCATAATCTGGACCGGGATCAACCAAGCATTCTGGGGCTTGCTCGCAGCATGGATACTGATATGGCTTTACAACATATTAGATGCATTCAAAGGCTTCCGGTACCAAAAACCACCCTGCGAGAAGATCTGTCCCGCAGGTATTGTACCCTGGGCTTACATAAATTATCTCGCTCTTGATAGTGAAGAACGTTATCCTTTTGTGCCTTTTTTTGACACCCTTGGGAGAATATGTCTGGCACCGTGCGAGAATTACTGCACGCGCAGAGGGATTGATACGCCGGTGGCAATAAGATATCTACGTGCTGGCGTCAAGACAATGTTACCTGAGCACAAACATAAACCCAAGAATGACAAAATTGCGGTGGTGGGTGCTGGACCATGCGGGCTGAGCGCCGCGTACTACCTTGCCCATCGCGGATATAAGGTTACAGTTTACGAAAGAGAGGAGCAACCTGGTGGTGTCCTAGGAATTCTCATCCCCGAATTCCGGCACCCGCAAGCAGTACTCGACCAAGAAATTGATACTCTAAAGACCATGGGGTTTGAACTCAAGTGCGGTGTCGAAATAGGTAAAGACATATCAATGGAAAAACTGCTGGAAGATCATGATGCGGTCTTCATCGCGACCGGCGTCTGGAAACCAATAAAGCTCGGTATCCCCGGAGAAGAAAACGCGCTGGACGGCTTTGATGTACTCAAGCGCATCAGGAAAGGTGAGTTGTATCATCTAGGTAGGGTCGGCATAATCGGAGGTGGCAATACCGCCATTGATATTGCACGCAGCTTGGTACGGGAAGGACATGAGGTCAAAATATATTACCGACGAAACGTTGAGGACATGCCGGCTGAATATGAAAACCTCGAAGAAGCCCAGGAAGAAGGTGTGGAAATCGTTCCCCTCGTTGTGCCATTGAAAATCGAAAAGAACAAGATCACGCTGCAAAAAACCGAGTGTCCAGAAGGCAGAAAAGGTCGGGTTAAAAAAGTGGAGGGAAGTGAATTTGAGGTTGAACTCGACAGTGTTGTTATGGCAATCGGGCAATACCCTGAAACAGATTTCTTGAAAGGCCTCGTGAAATTCGATAGAAATGGCCACATCATGGCAAAAGACGGAAGGACAGCGCACCCCAAGATCTTTGCAGGAGGCGATGTTGTGCTTGGCAGTGCAACAGTTGCTCATGCGGTTGGCCATGGTATGAACACTGCCCGGCGTATTGAGGCCCATCTCAGACACATCCCGACATTCATTGCCAAGTTGCTGAGAAAAACCTATCAACCTAAGGTAAAAATGCTACCCATCAAACAGATAGAAAGGATCAAAATCCCCCACCGGGCAATTGAAGAAAGGAAAGGCGACTTCAAGGAAGTAGAATTGTGGGCTTCAAAGGATGAATTGATCAAAGAAGCATCCCGCTGTTTGTCTTGCCCACTCCGATACCACCCTCATTAATCCATCTATCTCATATCGATTACGGTCTATTTGAAAACCACAAGAATATCTCGTCTGATTGACAAATCAACCTATTTCACTATAATGGGGAAAGTTACTCAATCTTGAACTACGCTTAAAGGAGGAAAAAATCATGAGCAATAAGATAAGGACAGTTTTCGCGCGTGAAATATTGGATTCACGGGGCAATCCAACAATAGAAGTCGAAGTTGAATTGGATAATGGTTTCAAAAGCCGTGCCGCAGTACCATCGGGTGCTTCTACGGGTATTCACGAGGCGCTCGAACTAAGGGATGGAGACAAAAAGCGGTACGGAGGTAAAGGTGTCTTGAGAGCAATCAGTAATGTGAACGATAGAATCTCATCTGCACTCGTCGGCAAAGATATCACGGAGCAATCAGAACTCGATAAGACAATGCTCCAACTCGACGGATCGCAAAATAAAGAGAACCTCGGCGCAAATGCCATCTGCGGTGTCTCATTGGCAATTGCACGCACTGCAGCACGCGCATTGAACATGCCACTCTACAAATATCTGGGTGGCCCAAAGGCATCCATATTGCCAGTGCCGATGATGAATGTCCTTAATGGCGGTGTCCACGCGAACTGGCAAGGACCAGATTTTCAAGAATATATGATCGTGCCTCATGGAGCAGATAGTTTTAGAGAAGCTTTGAGGTGGAGTAGCGAGGTCTATCAGGTATTGAAGAAGATTTTGAAAGCAAAAGGATTAAACACTAGTGTTGGTGATGAGGGTGGTTTCGTACCGACCGTTTCATCAAATGAAGAACCCTTGAAGTTAATCAGCGAAGCGATCGAAAAGGCAGGATACAAACCGGGCACAGACATCAGTATATCGCTTGATACAGCATCGAGCAGTTTCTACGAGGAGAACCAGTACAATCTCAGAACCGAGCAAAAGAAATTGTCTTCAGCAGAAATGGTGCAGAAATTCTTCTCACTCACGGAGCACTACCCAATCATATCCATTGAAGATGGACTTGCCGAGGACGATTGGTCAGGCTGGCAACAACTGAATGAAAGAATAGGGAAAGACGTTGAACTCATCGGTGATGACCTGCTAGTAACCAACGTCGAAAGGATTGCTCGTGCTATCAAAGAGAACGCAGCCAATGCAGTTTTGATCAAAGTCAATCAGATAGGTAGTCTCACCGAAACGATCCAGGCAATAAACATGGCCAAGAAAGCTAACTGGGGTGTAGTTGTTTCGCATCGCAGCGGTGAAACAGTCGATTCATTCATCGCCGATTTCACGGTAGCCATGGGCACTGGTGCCATCAAGACCGGTGCTCCGTGCCGCGGTGAACGCATCGAGAAATATAATCGATTATTACGGATAGAGGAAGAACGAGGAACTGCCGCAGCGTATGCCGGTCGCAAGGCATTCGTAAGATAAAAATGTTTACGGAAATAAACTTCGAGGTACCCCAACACATGGCGACAGGCAAGGGGATCGAGATATTACCTACGCAGCAAGAAGATTAAACCTAAGCACACAAGGAGGATTTGAATGGTACTGGATGATCTTGAAGATACTAAGAAAGGCCCTTTTTGCAAGCCTTATGGACAATTGTACTTTGAAAACTTGGAAAAAATGCCGTCTTTTCAAGTCATTGAGGCCTATCTTTTCTGCCTGTCAGAAGCCAGCCAGAAGATACAACAGGCAGTTGCAATACTCGAGGGGATCCTCGAAAAGGGCGCTGAGAAGTTGAAGGATATCGATGAACCTCAAGAGATGCAACACATATATGGAAAACTGACAAGCTCGCGGGTTGATATTGAAAAGGAAATTGAGCACTTATCTCAAGACCGAAGAGAAATAGACAAATTGATAGCCCTGTACTCGGAAAAAGGTGTCTTCGTAATGCCAATCCACGATTTCATGACAATATTCGATGCTGATTACGCAATTAAGGTCGAGAAAAAGCGAACCGATTCCGATGAGTTATATCACGCAGAAATAAAAGGAAAAGACATTGAGGGTTGTTCCGGTTTTGACCACCTTAACAAGGTAATGACTGGACACCTCATAAGAAAGGTTTTAGCGCGTCAAGAAAAAGCAGAAGAATGCAGGGCTGATGAGTAGACTATTCCTGCGGTAGGATTATTACTTTTATTGAACGCTCAGCTCGGGCAACGAGATCAAATCCTTTTTGTATTTCAGAAAGCCCGAACCGGTGGGTTACCATATCGCTTGCGTTGAACGTTTTACTTCTCAATAGTCCAATTGCCTCTTCTATGTCTTGATCGACCGCTGCATAGGAAAAAACAATCTTCACACTCTTGAAATAAATATCATATAGTGGTAAGGGTACTCTTACATCAGGTGCAGTGGGCGCAAAAAGCAGCATGGTCCCGGCGCAATCCACCGAATCAAATGCCTGTTCAAAGGCAGACAGTGCCGCCGTGCAAACGATAACCACATCAACCAGGCGCCCTTCATTTGCCTTCTTCACAAGGCCCACAACATCATCCTCCGCATTGATCACGACATCAGCACCAAACCGCTTGGCTACCTCGAGACGGGTTTCATTGATATCAGTGGCGATTACTTTGGCCGCCTCCTTAATGCGCGCCAGCTGAATGTGCATCAGTCCTGAAATACCCGAACCAATGACGAGTACAGTATCACCCTTCTTTACACCGGCAAATCTTTGGCCTCTAACAACACAACCCAATGGTTCTACGAAGGTTCCTTCTTCGAAAGAAACTTCGTCAGGTAGAACGAAAACCCCATTCTGGACGTTTATCTCTGGAACCCTGACAAATTCCGCAAAACCACCTGGATAGAAGTTCGTCGAGCGTAGTGTAGCACAGACTGTGTGATAACCAGCCTGACAGTAACGACATTCATTACACGGTACATGATGAGATACGAAAACGCGTTGTCCTGTACGGAAACGTTCTACATCTTTACCAACCTGGACGATCTCACCCGCTATCTCATGGCCTAAGACCCTCGGCGCTTTCTTTATTCGGTACCACTCCATCACATCGCTGCCGCAGACGCCACTCGCGATGACCTTTACCAGAAGTTCCTTCTCCCCTATCTTGGGTTTAGGCAACTCCTCAATTCGGATATCTTTGTTGTTGTAATAGACAGCGGCTCTCATTCTGAAAAGGCTACGGTTTGCGATAATCGGCTATGCACCTGATGCCGCATTGACGGTTTCGGTAATTTGAATTTTGGAATTCGTATTTGTTTCGGATTTCGGATTTCGTGATTAGTGCTTGTTGTTGAACGTTCGGGCCTCGTTACCTTAACCACTTCACGTTACCTTTTTATAGATGCCATACGCTTTATCGATAGTAGCACTCTTATGCACGATCACCCTCACCGCTTGGATCATTCCAACTGGATTATCGGATTGGAATATGTTTCTACCCATATCCACACCCACGGCCCCATGCGAAATTGCATTGTGAGCTAGCGTGAGTGCATCTTTCTCCGGTATTTTTTTGCCACCAGCAATGACGATCGGCACCGGACAAGTCTCTACCACTTTTTCAAAGTCATCGCAATAATAGGTCTTAACCAAGTGCGCACCGAGTTCAGCGGCAATCCGACAACATAAAGAAAGGTATTTTGCATCCCGGGTCATTTCTCTACCCACTGCCGTAACGGCAAGCACGGGAATTCCGTATTCTTCACCTTGAGTCACCAGCTTTGCCAGATTCGTAAGCGTCTCTTTCTCATGAGCCGAACCGACAAAAATTGAAATGGCAACCGCGCTGACATTCAGCTTGATAGCCTCTAACATGGACGTAGTTATATCTTCATTAGAAAGGTCATCGTGCAGAATACTCGTGCCTCCGGACACGCGTAAAACAATTGGTGTGTCAGATTCAGCAGGCACTGATGTGCGCAAAACACCGCGTGTAAGCATCAGTGAATCAGCATATGGCAGTAATGGTTTAATCGTCTCGCCTGGTTTTTCAAGGCCGCTGGTTGGGCCCAAAAAATAGCCATGGTCGACCGCTAGCATCACGGTCCTCCCCGTTTCCGGCTTAATTATTCTTGATAATCTATTCTTCAATCCCCAATCCATGAAACACTCCTCTCATTTTTGTGTCACAAAAATTTGATTCAGACAGATTAAGGCGGATGCACACAGATTTGTCATAGACAAATTAGATTCAAACGGATTAAAACGGATGTAAACTGATTTGTCTCCGACAAAATTCATGCATACAGATAAGCGCGGACTCGTAATGATTCCCATCCGCATGCATCTGCATCAATCCGTTTGCATTTGATTATTATCCTTTAGG
>DAOVAN010000013.1 GCA_030671005.1 Caldifarciminota bacterium | reverse complement strand
TAACTATCAAAAAGACAAAGAACAACGAAATGAGAATAGTTCCGATAAACGAACCACTACATAACATACTGAAATCATTAAAGAAAGGAAATCATAGTCAACCGGTATTTGTTAATAAAAATGGTAAATCTTTTGTTGATATAAAGCGCAGTTTTGCGACGGCTTTACGAAAATCCAGGATCACTGACTTTCGATTTCACGACTTGAGACATACTTTCGCCTCAAGATTGGTTATGGCTGGTGTTGATATCAGAACAGTTCAGGAATTAATGGGGCACAAAGACATAAGAATGACGACGCGGTATAGCCATCTATCAGATGCTCACTTGAAAGAAGCGGTAAATAAAGTTGGGACAAATCTGGGACAAACCGAAAAGACGAAAAATTCAAAATCCCGCAAAGTGTTGAAAACAAAGAGCCAGCGAGCAGATTCGAACTGCTGACCTGCGGTTTACGAAACCGCTGCTCTACCAACTGAGCTACGCTGGCATCAGTTTCAGTATGCGCTGAAACAGAGTAAGTACTAAGTAGTAGGTAGTAAACACTATCCTTAGAAAACTCAGGATATTATAGGGAATAGACAAGGGTTGTCAACGGCTGGCGCAGTGTGCTGACTGAGATTGCTTCGTCGTCCACCTACGGCAGACTCCTCGCAATGACAGGAAACGGCGAAACGGAGAACCGGTAGTGTCTGTTTGGGAGAGACGAAGGGAATCGAATAGTATTGTTGATATGTAAGACGACATGTCCACGAAATTCGAAATCCGCAATTCGCAATTCGAAATTAGGAATTCGGGTCATGCATGATTTGTTCTCGCTAAACATAGCGATGGTAGAGCAGTCTAATAAGTAGAAATCTCGTGGTGTTTGTTGACAATATGACATTAATCCATATAATTAATTGGAGAAATTGATGTTACAGCAGATGTTAGGCAAAATTTTCGGCACAAGAACCGAGCGTGAGCTCAAAAGGCTCTGGCCAAAAGTCGATGAAATCAACTCAATTTACGACAAATTAAAGGACGTTGACCTCACAAAAAACACCGAGGACTTCAAGAAACGCATTAAGGATGGTGAGCCGGTGGATGACATCATGCCTGAGGCGTTTGCATCGGTAAAAGAAGCCTGCCGTCGACTCCTCGGCAAGAAGTGGTCAGTTGTTGATATAGAAACTGAATGGAATATGGTGCCTTTTGACGTACAGCTGGTCGGTGCCATAATACTCCATGAGGGCAAAATCGCAGAAATGAAGACCGGTGAAGGTAAAACACTGGTTGCAACCATGCCCCTGTATCTCAATGCTCTTTCTGGAAAGGGCGCTCACCTGATAACTGTAAACGATTACCTGGCAAGGCGTGACCGCGAATGGATGGGACCGGTCTATGAATCACTGGGCATGACTCTGGGCGTGTTGCAACAGGGTATAGAACAGGATGCCAGGATACAGGCCTATCGTTGTGATATTACGTATGGTACCAATAACGAGTTCGGCTTTGATTATTTACGCGACAACATGGTCTGGCGTTTCGAGGATAAGGTTCAGCGCGGGCATCATTACGCGATCGTTGACGAAGTGGACAGTATTCTTGTCGATGAAGCACGCACCCCGTTGATCATTTCAGGTCCGGTTGAACACGAAACCAAGGCGTACAATGAACTCAATCCGGTAGTCCAACGGTTAGTTTCCGCGCAGATCGTGCTGGTCAATAGAATCGTTGATGAAGCGAAGAAGCTGCTTGATGAGGATAAGTACACGGAAGCCGGCATGAAGCTGCTACAGGCACGCCGTGGTGTACCCAAGCATAATAAGCTCATGAAATTAGAACAGGAAACAGGCGTCAAGAAGTTGATTGACCAGACAGAACTTAATTTCCTACGTGAGAAGAGTTTTGCAAAAATAGATGATGAGCTATACTCTATCATTGATGAGAGATCGCATATAGTCGATTTGACCGAGAAGGGTCGCCAATTTGTTTCTCCAAATGATCCCAAGATGTTTGTGCTCCCCGATTTGAGTGAAAAGATTGGCAAAATCGACAAGGATGAGCACTTAACTGCCAAGGAGAAACTGTTCGAAAAAGAAAAAGCATATCAGGATTACGCCAAGAAGAACGAGACGCTTGCCAACCTGCGCGCTCTGCTGAGAGCATATTACCTCTTCGAGACTAATGTCGATTATGTAGTAAAAGACGAAAAGGTGATCATAGTTGATACCTTCACCGGACGGTTGATGCCGGGGAGACGATACTCAGATGGCTTACATCAGGCGATTGAGGCGAAAGAGCGGGTGCGTGTACAGGAGGAGACGCAGACATTCGCGACGATTACCATTCAGAATTATTTTAGGATGTATGAAAAACTCTCAGGTATGACCGGTACTGCAGCGACCGAGGCGAATGAGTTTTGGCAGATCTACAAACTCGATGTAGCTGAGATTCCGACCAAAGAGCCGGTGCGCCGTGTAGATTATGAGGATGTCGTATACCGGTCGAAGCGCGAGAAGTATAATGCCATAATCGACGAAATCGTAAGATGGTATGCCAAAAAGCGACCGATACTGGTGGGTACGACATCGGTTGAGGTGTCTGAGGTCTTGTCGAGACTGTTGCAGCGGCGCGGCGTTTCCCATGAAGTGCTCAATGCAAAACACCATCAAAGAGAAGCCGTGATAGTTGCCGGTGCCGGGCAGCCCAAAGCCGTGACGATCGCAACGAACATGGCGGGTCGGGGAACCGATATCAAACTCGGCGCAGGCGTGGTTGCCTGTGAGAAGTGTTGTATTCTGTGTCTCGACCACAATTGCTCAGAATGTGATCATGAAGAGAAGAAGGAGTGTAAGGGAGACCTACCCTGTGGCCTTTATATTATTGGCACGGAGCGGCATGAATCCCGCAGAATCGATAATCAGCTGCGTGGGAGGAGTGGTCGACAGGGTGATCCTGGTTCATCTCGTTTCTATCTGTCGTTAGAGGATAATCTAATGAGGATATTCGGTTCAGAGCGGGTAGCCGAAATCATGGATCGTTTTGGTGGTGAAGAGCAGAAACCTCTGATACATCCTCTTGTAACCAGGGCGATTGCCAATGCGCAGAAGCGTGTCGAGGAAAATCATTTTGAGGTAAGAAAGCATCTGCTTGAATACGATGATGTAATGAACAAACAGCGTGAAGTAATATACAAAATACGGGATGAAGTCCTTAAAGGAGAAAATCTTAAGGAAAGAGCGATTCATTTCTTCGACGATGCCATTGACGATATCCTGACGAAATATACCGACCCGAAGACGAACCCTGAAGAATGGGGCTGGGATAGTATCAAGGGTGAATTCAACTTGATATTCTTGACCGATGCTACAATACCGAAAGAGAAGATTCCAAAAATGAAGCAGGAAGAACTGCTTGATCTGCTTCTGGAGAAAGCGAAAGAGAAACTGAACTGGCGTGAACAAGAATTCGAATCCGAAACGTTCCATGATCTACTCAGATTTGTGCTGCTGGGTACGGTCGACAGCAAGTGGCGTGATCACCTTTATGCACTCGATGCGCTTAGAGAGGGTATTAGTCTACGTGCCTACGGGCAGAAAGACCCGCTGGTTGAATACAAACGCGAGTCGTTTAAGATGTTTGATGATTTGCAGCGGGATCTTGCAAGAGATGCATCAGGCCTGGTGTTCCGAGCGCAACCCAGGCGCGAGGCGAGACAGCCACAAAGGACTCAGGAGTACAAACCTAGTGCTGGGACGCAACCGAGAGCCGGGGGCCCGCGTGCGCCTGAGCGTGCCGGGGCCGCCGTGGCTACCCAGAAGAAAGTCGGCCGCAATGACCCTTGTCCGTGTGGTAGTGGCAAAAAATATAAGAAGTGTTGTGGAAGGAATGTAGCATGAAGCCATTCCAGGTTCACCTATTTGATGAAGAAGGAAAGATTCCTGAATCTGTTCCACTCGAGCCATCCTTTGTATATGGGAACAAACGATATCTGAATTTCCTGCATTTCGATTGTTTACATTTGAAAAACAGTGAGATCTTAAGGGACACGGCGCGCATGAACATCGAAGCGCAAGGCATAGTACCGACCGAAGCACGCGCCGAGATAATGATAAACCTGCAGAACATTATGTGGGATGTGAAGCGGCTAGAGTCCTTGCTCTTTTTCCCGGACGAGATATCTATGATGTTTGCGTTGATTTCGATTTTCGGTTCGAAGACCACATTTTTTATAGACTACGAAACGTCGCCTAGCTTGATTAATGTATTACAGTACCGGCATACTGAGTATTACGATTATCACGATCTCGACGGGCTCAGCAAGCTGCTTGACGCGCATGCTGAGAAGGTGATGATCGTTGATGGCATATACGGATGGCTCGGCAATATCGCTCCAATAAACGAATTGGTAAAACTTGCGAGAGAAAATGAATGTATCGTCGTCGCCAACGAGCTTAATTCTTTTGGCCTGCTTGGCCGCGAGGGAAGGGGTTTTGTTGACCTCTCTAATGTCTATGAAGACATCAACATTGATTTCGGCAGTTTTAGTAGGTTCTTGGGGGGTTTTGGCTGCTATTTGGGTGCCAAGAAATACCTGGTGAATAAGATAAGAGAGAATGTTGGGCACATCACCGACTTCGTGCCTCAGTTCATGCTTGCGGTGAACCTTGCCGGCTTAGAGGTCATAAAGGATAAAACGAAAAACAAAGATATCTACAACAAACTATGGAAGAATAGTCGTTACTTAATCACCAATCTAAAGCAAATAGGATATGAAACTGTGAGTGAAACCCCGCTCGTCGTTGTGCCTTTCAGCAACAATGAAGAGGCTGGTGAGTTTACTAGAAGACTCATTGATGAGCAGATAATAGTGGGGCGGAAAAAGGAACGCATAAGACTTTGTGTTTCAGTTGAACACAGTAAGGAAGATATCGATTTCTGCCTGCATAAGTTTGAGGTAATAGGGAATGCTTTGGGAATTGTCAAAACGTAGGCGTTTTGACAATTCCCAAAGCACAAGCTCCAAATCCCAAATAACAAATAAATTCCAAATCCGATTCCGTAAATACTCAAATCTTTGATTTGATTGTATTTGCGAGAATCCCCGAAAGGGGGAACAAATTCAAATTACTAAAATACAAATGACCGAAATCCAAAATTCTAAACAGTTTTGAGATTAGTGCTTTGAATTTTAGTTTTGCTTAGAGTTTAGAAATTAGGATTTGGAATTTATCCGCGCAGCGTTTATTTTCTGTGCGCGGATCAGGTATGCCGTATGTGTTATACCCCGCTCGCGTGGCCTCACACCCTGTAAGCGCACCAACAGCTCGCGTTCAATGATTTCCTTCACTTTGGTACGTTTGAAATTATGTGATTCAAGAGTTTCGACCGTCCTCTTGACCTGTTCAACGTTTGGACTCCAGCTCACCAAGTGGTGTCCACCCTTCAACGCCTCCGATGCTTTAGGCACGATCGCCCAGGGTTCGGGAACATCAACAAACACTGCATCAACATCAGTATGTCTGAAACCGTGCTCAGCTACATCAACACAGCTGAATTCAACATTATGCGCATAACCCACGCGCTCAATATTCTTTTTTGCATTCTCGATGAAATCCTCGCGCCGGTCATAGCTGTAAACCACTCCCTCCGGCGCGACTAATTTAGCGAGTACTAAGGTCAGCGCGCCGCTTCCCGTGCCCAATTCAATGACTCTTGAGCCTGGTCCCACTGCAGTTTCGAGAAGGAGATAACCCAAGTCCTTGGGGTAGACAATCGTGGTTGTTCTTCTTACCTTCATCATTAGATCAGCGGTGCTGGGTTTAAGGCAATAGAAATCCCTCTCCAGATGCGTTTTCCCGACAAGTCCAAATGGCTTCCCTATGATTTCACCGAGATCCAAGTTGCCATGGTCAGTGGATAATTTCAGACCCGAGACAACCTGAACAAGGAACTGCCTCTTCTCATCAAGATATACCAGAACGAGGTCTTTTTCTTTAATGATATTTTCTTCTTTTCTTGCCATTCCTACATCAGTATATTTCAAAAAAAGGATAAGTCAATTCCTATGAAAAGCAGGTCGTTTGATGGTTGCGAAACTCGAGACGGTTTCGTATCTCGCATGCCGAATCTCGTATCTTACTTTTTTTCTGTTTAGAAAATTTGGATTTTGATATTAGAATTTGCTTGCCCCGTTAGATGCACCATTGTGAGGATCGCAACCAATAGATGTGCTGAGTAAATCTGAAATTTGCGTGGTTTTTTTAAACAATTATCTAATGGGGTTTCGAATTTAGGATTTAGTGCTTAGGATTTGCTTTACGCTAGTCAAGGTAAGCCATTGGATCTACTGGCTTGCCATCTTTGCGCAATTCAAAGTGTAGTATCGGCCCAGATAGCGAGCCGCTTTCACCGACTCTGCCAATGATCCTGCCGGCGGGTACCTCATCGCCGGTGTTGATGAGCATTTCGGCAAGATGCCCGTAGAGTGAATAGTACCCGTCAAGGTGATCGACCAGCACCAGGTTTCCGTAACCCATGAACCGGTCGGCATATACGACCTTACCGGGCGCAACAGCGTATACATTGTCACCGTAACTCGTACTGATATCAATTCCATTGTTACGGGTCGTCGTATTGTACTTCGGATGTATCACTTTGCCGAAATTCGTGATGACATTACCGTGACACGGCCAAGATAACTTGCCGCGATTTGCTTCCAGAAAATTGGTACCACTGCGCGCTTTTTCTCTTTGTCTTTCCAGTGATACGATCAGATCTGCAAGTTTGCGCTGTGCACTCTTGAGTTCCTTTTCCAGGGCACGTTTCTTGTTTTCTTTCTTAGCAACCTGGTTGAGGATCTGTTTTTTCTTTCTTCTCTCATCATTGAGCCGTGACAACTCATCCTCTTTTTCGTGCTTTCTGCTCTCTAAGGTTAGGATCAGGTCATTGCGCATCTCTTTGTCAGCAAGGTAGCGCTTCCAATCGTGTTCAAATCCGAAGAGCGCCCGCTGGTCGTCTTTGGCAAGCAGCTGCAAATAGAAGGAGGACGATAGGATTTGGGGCAATGATTTCGAAGAAAAAAGAATGTTCATTTTGTAGAAAGGCTTCCATTTGTATAGGCGTATGATGCGTGTACGCATATCACTCTTTTTTAATTTCATCTTTGACTCGAGACGAGCGATCTCTTTTTCCAGTTCCATCACCTTTGACTTTTCGCGGCTTTCCTGTGCGGTTAACTCATCGATGTACCGGATTGTCAGGTTCATGCCTTCATCGATCTTTTCGATGTGCGCCAGTGTTCCGACTTTCTGCTTTTCCAGGTTTTTGATTTCCTGCCGTACGCTGGTGAGTTTTGTTTTTAGCTGGTTCAGTTCTTGCTGCTTTTCAGCAAGCTGTGAAAATAGACAGAGTGCAATGAGGAGCAGCGTCATTTTAAGAACCTCCGGATTGCAATACTCGAACCGATGATTCCAAAGAACATGCCGCCCAGGATCGTGCCGAGGAGAAACCACCACTGCGGAAAGTAGATATTGTCGAAGAAGAAGGTCGCAACACGGTACGTGATCACTGTCAGCAGGAAGGCGATGAAACCACCGAGTAGCCCCTGGACAATGCCTTCGAAGGTAAAGGGGATAGCGATGAAACCGTTAGACGCACCGACCAGTTTCATGATTTCTATCTCGGTGGAGCGGGCAAATATCGTTAGTTTTATTGTCTGGAAGATAACGAATATGACCGAAAAGATGATGATCGCAAGCAACCCAAAATCGAACATGACGATTCCATTTGTGATTTTTTTTAACTGGTCTACTAATTCACCGCCGTACAGTGTCTCTTCAATACCTTCCAGTAGCATGATTTTGCTGCTGATATCTTTCAGTCCGCGCGCATTGCGGAAACTACCTTCTAACTCAATACGGAACGATGCAGGTAGAGGATTTTCCTCAAAAACATCCAGGATTCCTTCTGTGTCCTGCAATTCATTTCTTAAATCGGTCAGGGCCTGTTCAGAAGAAATATAATGCACTTGTTCGACGCCTTTTATTTTCTGTATGTTTCCCTTCAGCGCATCGACATCGGCACGGCGGTCCAGAAAGGCGATGATTTCAATTTTTTCGTCGAGTATCCTTATTGCTTCATAAAGATTGACCGTAACTAGAGAAAACAGCGCCAGCAGGAATAAGGATATAGCAGCAACCAGGAGTGATAAGAAGAAGAGTGACCCATGACGGGTAATGGTACGCATGCCTTCTCTAATTCCGATACGTAGTGCCATTTTTATTTGTCCTGTACAAGACGGCAGTCTTCAATTCTGAGCATTCTCTTTTTCATTTTCTTTACCAGGCTGATGCTGTGGGTAGCCATGACGACCGTTGTTCCTTTGTAATTGATATCCTCCAGAATATTCGTGATCTCCTCGGAACTTCTAGCATCAAGATTTCCGGTAGGTTCGTCGGCCAGGAGAATGTAAGGATCCCTTATTAATGCGCGGGCAATAGCGACTTTTTGCTGCTCGCCGCCGGACAATTGGTAGGGAAAGGCATATTTCTTGTGGCTCAGGCGTAGATAGGTCAACGTCTCCATGAGTTTTCGTCTAACCTCGCGGTGTGGAGTACCCGTTACCTCAAGGGAAAAAGCCACATTTTCCTCGAGTGTCCGGTCTTGAAGCAGCTTGAAGTCCTGAAAAACAACGCCAATTTTGCGGCGGAATTTCGGAATTTCTTTTTTCTTCAATTCTCTCACATTCTGATCCAACACCTTAATCGTGCCGTGGGTTGGTTCTTCATCTTTGTATGCCATTTTCAGTAGTGTCGTCTTGCCGGCGCCGGTTGCTCCACAGATAAAGACGAATTCGCCTTTGTCGATGTGGAATGTAATGTCCTGAAGTGCTACCCAATCGCGTTGGTAAACCTTAGATACTTTGTTAAACGTAATCATTAAAATTAATATAACCAAAATTCTTTTTTTGTCAACAATTGAGAGCGATGCAAAAGGCGCATCGCTCTCCCATTTTTTAAAGGCGATTGTTCATATTTGCGTATTTTGTAACGCAATCCCTTGACTTTGCAATCGGTTGTTGCTATAATCACGCGTGAAAATTGTGGTAAGTAATCGCAAAGCCTTACACGACTACCACGTTCTCGAGTCTTTTGAAGCAGGAATCGTGCTGGCGGGTAGCGAGGTGAAATCTTTACGTCAAGGCACGGTATCGATAAGCGATGCTTATGGAAATATGAGTGGTGGCGAAGTCTATTTGTACAACTTGCATATCGCGGCATATAAGAATAGCAGCGCCGGCAAACTGAACCCGAAGAGGAGACGGAAGTTGCTGTTGAAGAAGAGGGAGATGAAGAAACTGTACGGGCTGGTTGAGCAGCGGGGGAATACGATGATCCCTCTCAAGATTTACTTTAACGACCGCGGTTACGCAAAAGTGGAAGTAGGTGTCTGTCGCCGCAAGCGCCTCTATGATAAGAAAGAGAAGATATTGAAGAGGGAAGAAGAAAGAAAGATCGCCAAGTTTAGGAAAGTCGCCAGATGACTCTATTATTGCTTTCTTTGTTGTGTGTTATCCCGAATCAGTACAAGATAACTTGTGATGGCCGTGACGTCCTAGTTGAGCCGGAGAGGGTGGAACTTCAAGACTATGTATCTCTGAAGTCTGTCGCAGAGGTGCTGGGGTTGAGTTATATAATGGATAACACCACGCAAAGGGCCTATCTTGCAGGTGATGGGCGGAGGTTCGTTCTCATCCCCAATATCACGTCGGTTCAGTTTAATGATAGTTACTATAATATGCCATTTGCCCCGATCTATAAAAATGGTAATGTCTATTTTCCTGTGCAACTGATCACTACTACTTTGGGTAGTGCTTTTGAGAAACTTGTTTTTATTAAACGCATCAAAGAGGTCCCGATAATAAATAAAGTTTCAATAATCACACGTGAGGATTCGACAATATTGAAATTCTCTTGGCCGAGACCCGTCGGCTTTGATGTACGGTTTTCCACCAAGCGCGCGATTGTGGAAATCGATGGGGTATACAAGGACAAACCAACCTTGAAAGCGAAGGGTGCCATTAATAGTGCAACGCTGACTCCACATAATACATATACATCAATCGAATTAGGCTTGGATGGTGTCAACTCAGTCATTGAACGCGATGATGAGGTCGTTTTTTATTACAAGGTAAGCGATAGGGTTGGCTCGATCGTCATCGACCCAGGGCATGGCGGGGTTGATCCGGGTGCCGTAGGGAAGAAGGGGCTTTACGAAAAGGACGTGAATCTCGCGATCGGCAAGATGCTCAGGCAACTTGTTGAGGACTCTCTGAAAATAAAGGTGATCATAACACGGGATCGAGATTTTTACCTTTCTTTGAAGGAACGGACAAATATTGCTAATCGTAACGCGGCAGATCTGTTTGTTAGCATACACTGCAATGCGTATAGGAAAAGTTCGCGCAAGAGTGGATTTGAGACCTATTTCCTTTCGGCCGCAAAGACAAATGAAGAGCGGGCAGTAGCGGCAAGGGAGAATGCTTCGTTGAAGTTCGATGACGTGGAAATGACCAACGATGACATAAGTTTTATCTTCTATGACCTTGCACAGAGTGCCTACTTAGATGAATCGAACCGTTTTGCCGAGTATGTTCAGGTATCGGCAGAAAAGCATCTCGGGATACCGTCGCGTGGCGTCAAACAAGCAGGTTTCTATGTTCTGCATGGCGCTTTCATGCCCGCGGTGCTTGTCGAATGTGCCTTTATTTCTAATCCCGATGAAGAAAAAAAGCTACGGCAAAAACGTTTTCGCCAGCAACTAGCCTACTGCATATACCGGGGAATAAGGAACTATATCGAGGATTACGAGAGGAGGTTAAACAATTGAACAAAAACCCAATCGGCATATTTGATTCAGGTATCGGTGGCCTGACCGTGGTGAAAGCGGTAAAGAAGATACTTCCTAATGAAGATATTATCTATCTGGGTGACACGGCACGTTTGCCATACGGAACCAAGTCGACCGATGCGATCATTCAATTTTCAATTGAAGATACCCAGTTCCTGGTCGATCGAGGGGCGAAGTACATAGTCATTGCTTGCTACTCATCGGCGTCAGTAGCTCTGGATATTATAAGGAAGAAGTTTTCTGTGCCGGTCATCGGGGTAATTGAACCCGGGGTGCGTAGGGCATTGCAGTTGACGAAGGCGGGCAAAATCGGTGTCATTGGTACCTCACTCACGATTTTCAGTGGCGCTTATGAGAGGGCATTCAAGGAACTGGGCGCTCAGTTTGAGATATTGGGTAAAGCCTGCCCTTTGTTTGTACCCCTGGTAGAAGAGGGTTGGTTTGACCACAATGCAACAAAACTCATCGCTCAGGATTATCTGCAGCCATTGAAGAAAGACAACGTCCACACCCTACTTTTGGGATGTACCCACTACCCGTTGATGATGAAGATAATCAGGGAAATAATGGGTGACATCAACTATGTGGATGCATCAACCGAGGTCGGTGTGGAATTGGCACAGAGTTTGGACAAGCTCGATATGAAGAATCCATCGGGTGCCGGAGATATCGGCATATATCTGACCGATTTGTCCATGAATTTCAAAGAAATAGGCGAACGTTTTCTTGGTGAGCCGATGAAGAATTTCTCCCGTGTGTCACTGAAGAGCACTGAAAGT
This sequence comes from Caldifarciminota bacterium, assembly GCA_030671005.1. GTDB lineage: Bacteria > Hydrothermota > Tepidihabitantia > SM23-42 > SM23-42 > SM23-42. Next base: position 8,285 of record DAOVAN010000013.1, on the reverse strand, counting down.
GCAAGATGAAGAGAGAAAGGAGCAAGAATGAGGACTGATGATCGCAAGTTGGATCAGTTGCGTAGAATAAGCTTTGACATTGATTATCTCGATTATCCTGCTGGTTCATGCTTGGTGACTGCGGGTCAAACCAGGGTTTTGTGCGCGGTAAATGTTGAGAATCGAGTTCCTCAGTTCCTGGTTGGAAAGGGTACGGGTTGGTTAACAGCCGAATATTCATTACTCCCTTTCGCTACTCAAGAGCGTACCGCACGCGAAGCATATGTCGGGCGTCTGAGTGGTCGTACTCAGGAAATCCGCCGTTTCATCGGGCGGTCTTTGCGTCCAATTTTTGACCTGCGAATGGTTGGTGAAAGGACATTCATCATCGATTGCGATGTGATTCAGGCCGATGGTGGAACGAGAACCGCCGCCGTGAATGGAGCTTTTATTGCTCTTCATAGTGCTGTTATGAAAATGATGGCAAATAAGCAGTTCATTAAATCACCCATTCTTGACTACATTGCGGCAGTGAGTCTGGGTATTGTTAAGGGTGAGGTCATGCTTGACCTCAACTACGAAGAAGATAGCAGTGCAGAGATGGATATGAATTTGGTGATGACGGGACGAGGTAAAATTATCGAGGCGCAAGCGACCGCCGAGAAGATGCCGGTGACACGTGAGAAGTTTGACAAACTTATGAATCTAGGGGTCAAGGGGATTCAGAAGATAATCGCCATGGAGAAGCAAGTACTTGAGTCCAGAGACGTTTAAGGAATTCCGTCGCACAGTTGCGGTAAGACAGAAGGGACGACGGATTGATCAATACTTGATCAGTGCGGGTGTTGGCATCTCACGAAATCTTACCCAGAAACTAATAAACCAAGGCAAGGTATTGGTCAATGATCATCCAGTGAAAAACGCTTACCGTGTAAGAACGGGTGATGAGATCTACGTGCGCTTCAAGACCGAAACGGCACCACAGATAAAGCCGGAGGATATCACACTGGATATTGTGCACGAAGATAGCGCAATTATTGTTGTGAACAAGTATAAAGGTATTGTAGTACATCCGGCAAGGGGAAATTGGGAACACACGATGGTAAATGCGTTGCTACATCACTGTGGCCAGTTGCCGACGTTGGGTGACAAAGTGCGTCCGGGCGTACTACATCGTCTGGACAAGGACACTACTGGCTTGATTGTCTTTGCCAAAACTGATAGGGCACTGAGCACACTCAGCCGTGCGATCGAGAGGCGCGAGGTGACCAAGAAATATGATGTGTTTTGCTGGGACTACCCTGGTTTACCCGAAGGGGTGATCGAGGCGCCCATTGGCAGGAGTGGCCTGGACCGCAAGAAAATGGTTGTCACACCTTTGTCCTCAAAGCTGGCGACGACCAAATTCACGGTGCAGGAGCGATTTCGTATTGCTACATATCTCAAGGTCTCGCTCATTACAGGCAGGACTCATCAGATTCGTGTCCATTTTAAGCACATTGGGTGCCCGATCGTCGGCGATAAGGATTACGGAGGGCGCAGCCCAGGCGTCATCAGAAGGAGTGAAGAGCTACCAACATTCAAAGGTGTCTTGAATATAATCGATCGCCAGGCACTGCATGCTGCCGAGCTCGATTTGATACACCCGCGTACCAAACGAGAGATGCATTTTGAAACACCGCTTCCTAATGATATGCAGGATGTCCTCGCATATCTGAGAGAACATTCAGCCCGTTAGATCACGCGTTGACTATGATGCATGGAAAGCGTAAGAGCACATTCACGAATGTAGTAATGAACCAGAGGTCCTGACAATATGAACGGGATATACCTATGCCTTTTACTCAGAGAAATCGGCGAAAAGTTGGTGGGTAAACACGTAGAAGATATCGGGGTGTGCGATAGGGCCGTGAGGCTGTTACTGAATGGGCATTCTTTATGTATTTCGCTATATCCAAAGGCACTCGGTCTTTTTCTGTCAGCGAAACACATGCGAGGCTACGAAACAGTGAAACCCATGAGGGATATTGCTAAGTCATCCCGAATTATTAAAATCGTGCAGTATAATATGATGCCAGTTGTGAGTCTTATGCTACAGAAGCCTTTTCCCAAGGAGGAAGATCTGGAAATTGTTGTTTCGCTGTATCCTGAGGCGCCCAATTTCAGTCTTATAACTCAGTCCTGGCAGAGGAACCTTTTTTCACGTTATATTAAAAAAGATTCCAAGGCTTCGATCCTTGAGCTGGGTGAGAATGATGTAGTTGGTTCAGGTCCCGAAGATCTGGTCAGAAATATCGAGGGCATTGACAAGAAGCTGGCGCAGGAGTTGAACCCTGAGCACCTGAAAGAGATCAAAGCCATCGTGCAGGGAAAGCGCGCGCGACCAAGACTCATTTCGACTGAGCCTCTGCATATCAGTCTGTTTGCCCAAAAATATGTTAAGGAATATTTGTCGTTTAATGATCTGTTCGAAATCGCGATCACGGATTTTGTTCGTGGCCGGGAAAGACAAGCTATTGAGCAGCAGCAACGGGTGGTCAGTCGAAATATCAGAAAGCGCATAGCACGGTTACGAAGGAAATCGCTACGACCAGAAGAGATCGAACGCTTGCGCAAGGCGGGGGAGATGATTCTGGCGAATATCAATGAGGTCAAGAAAGGTTCGTCTTCAGTCAAGCTCGTCGATCCTTACACTCAGAAGCAGATAGAGATCGAGCTTGACCTACACCTGACGCCCCAAGGTAATGCGCAGAGGTATTTCTCCAGGTATAAAAAGGCAAAAAGAGGGCAACCGAGACTGAGGGAACAGATTGCGGCTCTGACCAAAGAGCTGAAGGCCTCGGAGTCGAAATCCCATGGTGAGAAGCCAACAGAAAAGAGAGTTAGCGAGGCAGTACCGTCGAAGGAACCATTCCTCAGGTTCGTCCTGGAGTCTGGGTCTATAGTATTAGCTGGCAAGAGTGCTCGGTCAAATGATGAGCTGACATTCAAACATGCGCGTCCGGGTGATTATTTTTTCCATACCCGGGGTTTTGAGGGTGCACACGTTATTTTGCGGCCGAATATACCGCGGGGACAGCGGCCAAGCAAAGAAGAAATACGCATCGCGGCGGCGATTGCCGCTCACTTCAGTAAAGCAAAGAAACAACAGAACGTTGCGGTTTCCTATACCCAGCGCAAATATCTTAAGAAAAACAAAAAAGGCAAAATCGGTAGTGTGATATTGATGAGGGAGGACGTGGTGTTCGTGGATCCTGGACTACCCACCTGACCCCTACGGTCATCATGGGTAGTTGTTCCAACAGCCCCGCAGTGATGAAACTCTAAATTCGAATATCGAAATTCGAAACCCAATATAGTAATTATGTCATTGTGTCCTGCTTCGCAGGTCGATTACGCAGATGAAAACACAGATTACAATGATTGAAGACAGCGTATTGCGTTAAGCGTCCGGCGTCGTGCGTTGTGTGAGATTGCCACGTCGCCCCTCGTTACACTCGGGACTCCTCGCAATGACCCCGTACGTTGGCAACCTACGGAGCAGGCGGGGTGGTTGAGACTATCCCATAATGACAATGTTTTTGCTGTTTAGAAAATTCGGATTTGTTTCCCCTTTCGGGGATTTTCGTAAATACAATCAAATCAAAGATTTGAGTATTTACGGAATCGGATTTCGTGCTTAGGATTTATAAAGCTATTTGAGGGGTTGGGTGTTGACTCCGGTATTTTTATTATTATACTATGACAAAAGGAGGAGATATGCCAGAGACCAACAAAGAGATTGAAGAAGGCAAGATTTGGGCATTCATAGGATATTGGTGGATTCTTTTTCTAGTACCGCTACTAGGTAAGAAAGAGAACAAATTTGCCCTGTTTCATGGCAAGCAGGGGATGGTTCTTTTTGCCTCTGCAATAATCGTATGGGTGTTGAGCTATGTACCAGTAATAGGTTGGTTTATCATCGGTCCGGTCGGAAGTATCATATGCATTGTTCTGGCAATCATCGGTATGGTGAAATCATTGCAAGGTGAATATTGGAAGATGCCGGTTTTGGGCGATATTGCCGAGAAAATTAGGATATAAAAATATTTATTACTCATATTGTTCTATAGATTGTGAACAAAAGGAGGTATGATGATTCAACGCATCAAGGATATCCTTTTTAGACCTAAGGATACCTGGCCCCAAATTAAAGCAGAGGCAACCGGTATTGGTCAGGTTTTCACTGGCTATGCCATGATCCTTGCCGCGCTACCCGCAATATTCGGTTTTCTTGGCTTCACATTGATCGGCCAGAGTTTTGGGCCGATTACGGGTTTCTTCAGGATACCCTTTACCTACGCTCTTGTTTGGGCAATTATGTGGTATGTGCTCACGCTCGTTGCTCTTTATGTCGAGGGTTTAGTTATCAATTCTCTGGCACCATCTTTCGGTTCAAAACAGAATATGGTTAATGCATACAAGCTCGCGGTTTACGCCTCCACACCGGCATTTGTTGCGGGGATTCTCAATATAATTCCGGCTTTGGGTATTCTTGTCTTTCTCATCAGTCTGTACACCTTTTACTTGCTTTTCATAGGCATGCCGGTGATGATGGAAACGCCCAAGGAAAAACTGGTTGGTTATTACGTGGTTGCCCTGATTATAATGATCGTGATCTACTTCATTGTTGGCGGTATTTCAAGCGCAGTGATGACTGCGATGTGGCGACCCGTTCTATTCTAGAGCTATCACTTCTTCACAATCTTTGTACCGGCATCACCCAATATTGCCTGTTGTGCCTTGTTAAGTGAGGTGATGATCACTTCTTGACCGCCACTGGTCAAGAAGCTTATTGCTGCTTCAATTTTTGGACCCATATTCCCAGGAGGGAAGTGCCCTTCGTTTAGATATTGCTTTGCTTCTACGACATTGATATTCCTCAATGCTTGCTGGTCTGATTTCTTATAGTTGATGTATGCGTTGTCTACATCGGTCAGGAAGAGCAGTGTCTGGGCATCGATGTCGTGAGCAAGCACGGCCGAAGCATGGTCTTTATCGACGACAGCATCAACTCCCTCATAAGTCCCATCATTTTCAGTATATACAGGAATCCCACCACCACCAGCAGCAATGACGATGGTATCATGGTCGACGAGAAGTTGTATGGTGCGTCGGTTTACGATCCTCCTGGGTTTGGGCGACGGTACGACCCTGCGATACCCGCGTCCAGAATCTTCCTTGATTATCCAGTTGAATAATTGTGCCAGAATTTCAGACTGTTTCTTTGTATAGAATGGACCAACATATTTTGTTGGGTTTATGATCGATGGGTCGTTTGGATCGACCGTGACCTGTGTGACGATCGTCACAACGTCACGGTTAATGCCCATGGTCATGAGCTTGTTCTGCAGGCTCTGTTCTATCATGTATCCCATGCCGCCCTCGGTATCGGCGACGATGATGCCCAGGGGTAATGCGGGTATGTCGTTCTTTGTCCTCTCAACGCGAAGAAGAGCATTGCCCACTTGCGGGCCATTACCATGTGTAATAGCCAGTTTGTATCCTTCCTGGATGAGTTCTACGATACCCTCAAGGCTCTTGCGGGTGTTGGCGAATTGCTCGTGAATATTCTCTTTACCGGTGGATGAAATCGCGTTGCCACCAAGCGCAACAACCGCCTTTTTCATTAAGAATTATAGACTCAGGCGTTGGGTTGTCAAGGCCGAGCTGGGGTTGTTGTTTAAAAAGGATGAAACATGCCTTACGGGCAAAATCCTAAATTCTAAACCCTAAATCCTAAACCCCGTTAGAAATATAGCCATTGAGCTTGGCCGTACTCTATCTTAATGAGCTGTTTTACTTTGCACTCATGGAATTTCGAGAGGCTATGTCTAACGGGGTAAACAATACCAAAGCACCAATACACAAATTCAAAACCGTATTTTTGTGTTGCAGTTTTTCTCAGTTGCGTGGTGCAGCGGTTTTCTTGACCCGTTACGTATTGTAATGGGTTGCTCTGCAAAGAGATCTTCAGCCTTGCTAAATAGATTCTTTGATTTGACTGGGTGAAATCTCTGGAAAAGTATCCACCATTCTCATGATTACAAAGATGCAAGAAAGCTTACAGCGACATATTGTGCTTCTAAATCTCTGTTATCTGAAAGTTCAATCTCTGTGATCAAAGATTTCTGGTATTTTTCAGAAATCTCAATATGATTTCAGCAGTTCACGTACTCGTTCTGCCGCTTCATCGTGCCCTACTGCAACCAGGTAACTAATGTTGTTACCTAGCATGGTGTGAACGATTCTCAGATTGTAGTCTACACGGTTGTCGTTGGTGACTGGTGGTTTCTCTAATGCAAATTCTGAGAAGTCATAGACTATGACGGTCGTGTCTTGAGTGAGTTTACGCACGAGTCCAAAAGGAATTCTGAGATAATGCGGCTTGACGCTTTTGAGGTCCCGGTCGAGCCAGGGTGTGGAGAGATAAACGCCGTCTGTGATTTTTGCATCGACAAATCTCTCGAGCATGTTGGTGAATCTCGATTGAATCACGTGTGGCACGTAAGGGCGGTCGTATTCAAATTTGTACAGCTCTTCGAGGTAGGCATCGATAGCTGAACGGGCACGGGCATAAATTTGGGGATACTCACGTTCGATATATCGAATATACCATGTGCGCCGTAGCAGGGCTTTGTCAATGATGACCATGTCCTTTCTTTCTCCCTTGACCTCTCTCAGGTAGAGGAGCGGTGAGTAGATATCCCAATGAGTGGCTATTAGGAGGCTGGACTCGGGCAGCTGCTCAACATGTGCTCTTCCGAAGTCGATGCCGAATGTATTATTCCTCAGTGTGCAGGAATTGTAGTTGATTATTGGGATAACGAATGCAAGCAGGACCACAACTGGAGGCTTCAGATACTTGTGTAGTACTTGTATTCCATGGGTGAAGGTGATGATCAGCACAAGCAGACTGGGGATGTAGTAAGGTTCAATGTCCGGGATCGAATAGTTGATCGTATAGAAGAGATTGAGAATGAGAATTGCTAGTAGTAGCCAGAATTTCTTCCTTTCTTTCTTGTATAGAACAAAAAAGCCGATGATCGAGGGTATGATGAGTACATACATGAAATCTCTGACTAAGATGTGTAAACCACTGGCCAGGTTCTTGAATACCTCGCCGGGCGAGAGCGAGAACATCCAGACTTGATATTGCTTGCCAGTGAGGTGCCAGAACAACCGTTGCAGATCGGTTGCATTGCCCCATGCAATCTTGGCGCCTCCGACTGTACGTGCTATGATGTAGTAGTAAAGGGTCAGCCCGAACACGAGAAACATTATTCCGATCAATACTTTTTTCAATCCGGGTCTGTGTACGAATATCAGGTAGAAAAACACTGGTAGGCCTAACGAAAAGATTATGATGTGATTGGTGAGAGCGAGTCCTAGCAGATACATGATTAGATAGTATATGCGGTCATTATCACAGCGGTAAAGCAGGAGAAACACGAGCACGGCAAGCAGAGCGGTTAGTGGATAGACTTCGTTCGTAATTGAGGTGCGCCAGATCGTGGGCGAGAAAGCGAATAGCGAGGCGACGAGAACAGCGGTGAATTCATTCTTTGTTATCCTGCGTGCGGTAATGAGAATAATAAGTGCGGCTGCGACCGAGAATAACGCTGAGAGTAGGTTGAGATTTCTTATAGGTTCGCCGGGTATGTGGGCGAAAAAGTATGAAATCAGAGTGTATAACGGATAACCTGTCGGGTGCGCAACACCGAGGGTGTAGGAAACAGTAGCCAGCTCGCCGGAATCGATGAGGTAAACATCTGGGCAGAGCGAATAGAAATAGACAAGACTCGAAAAGAGTGCTAGGCCAATGAGGACCCAGGTATGAAATGAGAGAGTCTGCCTACTCTTTGGCAAAATTCAGTCTTAGATTCGTCAAACGTACCTGAATGTCTTTCTTCTCTTCGGGGCCCAGATTCGCTTCAATAATCTTGTACAAAGCCTCAATTGCATCAATGGCTGTTTTTGCTTCTGCTGGGTCCTTGTGGTGCTTTTGTGTTTCTGGATGTGCGACCAAGTCAAGATATGCCCATGCCTTACTTTCTAGCGAGAGTATCGTCATGTATATAATTTCTTTCACCTTTATAGGGTTGTCTAGCAGTCTTAGTTCTTCTTTTTGTGGCTTTTCTTGGTCTTTTTTGGTTTCGCTTTCTTGTTCCTTGCTTTCTTTTTCTGCGTCTTTCTTGTTCTCGTTTTCAATCATGGTGAATTATATCAAGGTACGAACGGCTGTCAATATCAGATATCGTACTCAT
>DAOVAN010000044.1 GCA_030671005.1 Caldifarciminota bacterium | reverse complement strand
GTGTCTCGCTTCGTCCCACAAATTCAACGCTATCAGGACCGGGATATTTTTTTTCAATAGCTGCAGTGTCAGGTTCAGATTCCTTTCCAAGTTGGTTGCATCGACAACATTCACGACAATACTATCTTTTGCTTGGATCGCCCGGTCGAGCATCGCAACCGCCACTTTCTCTGCAGGAGAGGTAGGCTGGAGACTATAGGTGCCCGGCACATCGACGACGTCGATCTTTTGGACGCCGGAGCCGATGCAACCCTGGCAGAATTCAACAGTCGTGCCCGGGTAGTTCGAGGCGATGACCCTGACACCAGTGAGGCGCGAGAATATCACACTCTTACCGACATTCGGGTTGCCAATCAGGAGTATCCTTTTCATCATCTATACCTCGACAAACACACGACGCGCCATGCCGAAGCCGATTGCCAATTGTGAATTACCTATCTTAACAATGATCGGTCCTCGCATGATCTGTCCACTTACCTTAGTGATCTTCATGCCCGGACGTATGCCCAGCGCTTCCAACCGTGCTCTAAAGCCATGACCACCATGAACCCGGGCGACTTTTCCTGTTTGTCCTGCCGTCATTTCAGTTAACGTTATCTTTGTCATTGTCTTTGACCCTTCTGCACCTTGCGGCACTTTCTGCACATACCGTATAGTTCGAGCTTGTGAGCAGAGACGTGAAAACCATACCTTCGAGCCACATCCTTCTGTAGCCGTTCTATTTTGTCATTCTCAAATTCGATGATTCTACCACACCTGCGGCATATGAGATGGTCATGGTGCTCGTACTGGTGTATAGGTTCGTAGCGTGAGGCCGAGTCGCCAAAAGTGCATTGACCCGCCAGCTTACATTCGGCAAGCAGCTTGAGAGCCCGATACACAGTCGAGTAGCTGATTTCGGGTTTCTTCTGCTTGATTTCGTCATAAAGCTCTTCGACCGTAAAATGCCGATCGGCTTTTAGAAAATAGTCTATTATGAACGAGCGTTTATTTGAGCTCTTGAGACCAAACCTTGCCTTGTGCTCGCTCAGTTTTTCCAGCGGACTGCTTTGTTTGTGCATGGGTGTCCTCCATAAATGAAATTGCAATTCATTTTCATTATTGATTATAGCAAAAAAGAATAGTTTGTCAAGGTGTTATTTCATTCCTATTTTTTGTACTACGCGACGTGTCCGGCATCATTCCAATGGGAGGCTATAGAGTAAGGGCGCGGTGTCGCTCGAAGAGTAACCGTAGATCATTGTTCGAGCGGAGGCTGCCGAGGGGAGCTAAAATCGAGAACCAAACATGGAAGTCGGTGTTGGCATCGCACGTGAGTTGATTGAATGGGTGGTACTTAAGTTAGTCCTTAGAAAAAATAATGTCAATCAGGACACCGGGCTCTATTCTAAAGGGAGAACCCTTTCCCTCGAAGAACCCGTGTTCCTTTATGAGGTGAATGTTCAGGTCTGACCATCGTACTCCAGTGTTACTCGGGATATGCCGGGCCGTGGTTATTCTCTTCATACAACGTACACGGTGTGGCCACGGGCAGGGAATCATGCCCCGGTTATCATCGACCGCGACATGCAGGTTCTTGCTGACTTGAATCCAATCACCGAGACCTTGTTCGGCCAGGTCGGTGAGTTGCTGCATGCGCGCCGCGACTTCCTCCATGGTTTTGCCTCTTTTCGCTATTTCCGCCGCATCTTCATCGATGATTTCCCACAGACCGCGCCTATCCGTACCCATGAAGCCGCTTGCGGAGAATTTCGAAGATTGCAGGAGCCTTTCCAGTTTACGTTGTTGTGGTGATTTCTTCATCCTACCTCACAATCATGAGAATTTATCGTAATATATTTTGTCTTCGGTAATGCCCAGTTTCTTCAGGATCCCTATTGAGGATTCGATCATGCCTGGACTTCCGCACAGGTAACCTTCGTGTTCATGAGCATTCCCTTGTTTTCTCAGATAGTCCTCGGCAATATGAGTTACCCGTCCAGTAACTCCGGCCCATTCGGCACCAGGCTCGGGTTGCGACACCACGGGTACGAATTTGAATTGTGCAAGCTGAGTTTCGAATCGCGTCATCTCTTCTGCAAGAAACAGATCTTTGGTCGTCCTGATCCCAAAAAAGAATACAGCTCTCCGATCATTGTTGGTGTTTTTCATATTGTGTAGTATACACTTCATAGGTGCGATTCCTGAACCTCCGGCAATGAAAATAATGGGCGCCGTTGTATCTCTAAGATAGAATTGCCCGTACGGTCCATTTATTCTCACCTTGTCACCTACTTTTAGATAATCGAATAAATAAGTCGTGCAGATACCATCAGGAACCCGGCGGATGATCAGCTCGATCGCGGCTTGGTCTGCAGGATCAGAAGAGATCGAGTAAGCACGGTACACCTCTTCTGAACTCTTTTCGTATTGCGGAGCAAGGACCTGAACATACTGTCCAGGAGTGTATTTCATGTGCTGACCATCAGTCAGCCGCAGTCTAAATTGCTTTGTGTCGTATGTGTAGTCAATTATTTCTTCACACACACTTACATATTCTTTGATGGTCAATAACTCCGCTGGCAATTCGATCTTCAGATCATTACGCAACTTAACCTGGCATGAAAGGCGCACGCCTGAGGACCGCTCTTCAGCATCCATATAGGGTTCTTCGGTTGGGAGCAGCGGACCAGCACCTTCTAATACCTTGACTTTGCAGTAACCACACGTCCCACGTCCTCCACACGCCGATGGTATGAATATCTTCTGAGCAGTGAGTGTTTCGAGTAGTGAGCCACCACCTTTCATGGCGAGCTTCTTATTTCCTTTGTTGATGTCGACTTCGACGTCGCCATAATTGCTGATGACGCGTTCGGCAAAGACCAGGGTGGCTGCTAGTAATGCTCCTATTCCACTAATGATTGCTAGGGCAATGAAGAGTGGGACCACATCATACCTCAATGAGTGAATATATCCATATCAGCCACCAGATAGCACACCGGTGAAACCGATGAATGCGAGGGCCATGATCCCGGCGATGATGAGCGTGATCCCGGGGCCTTGAAGTCCCTTGGGTATGCGCGCATTGTTCAATCTTTCACGGATGCCGGCCATGGCAACGATGGCGAGCATCCACCCGGCACCACTGCCGAAGCCGAATGCAATTCCCTCGGCAAGGTTGTAATCACGGATGACCATGAAGAGTGAGGCCCCGAGAATCGCACAATTAACTGTTATCAGAGGCAAGAATATTCCTAGATTGTGATAGAGAACAGGGGAGTAGCGCTCGATCGCCATTTCCACGAATTGCACAAAGGCGGCGATGATGACGATGAAGAGTATGAAGCGGAAATACTCGATTCCATAGGGCTGCAGGACAAACCTGTAGGCGAACCAGTCCAGGGTGATGGTGAACGTCATGACGAAAACGACGGCAAAACCCAAACCCACGGCAGTCTTCACCTGCCGGGAAACCGAAAGGAAGGAACACATACCCAGAAAACGAGCGAGCAGTATGTTATCGGTGAAGATCGCGGCGAAGAGGATGACTGACAAGTGTAGCATATGACTGCCAAGAGACACTACGTTACCCCTCCTTTCTTCGGTTCTCTGTCGACCTGAATCGTGCGTGCTAACCAGACGATCAGGGCAAGCGTAAAAAATGCTCCCGGTGGCATGACCATGATGATCCAGCGGTCCCAGAGTACAGAGGAGAAGAAGGGTACGGGCATACCGAGCAGAGAGCCCATACCGAACAGCTCACGGACAACCGCCACGCAGCAAAGGACAATCGTGTAGCCTAGGCCAGAAAAGAATCCATCGACGAAAGAAAGCAGGGGTGGGTTTGCATTGGCGAATGCCTCAGCGCGACCCATGATGATGCAGTTGGTGATGATGAGCCCCACATACGGACCCAGATTTCGACTCATGTCAGGCCAATAAGCCTTGAGTGCTTGATCAAACAATATGACGTAGAAAGCGATTATCAAAACCTCGATCATCATGCGGATGACACGCGGTGTCCATTTACGAAGCAGTGACACGGTAAGACCTGAGAGCGCAGTGGTGAATATGACCGCGGCACCCATAACCACTGTATTGAGTACGAGATTAGTCACCGCGAGCGCACTGCAGATGCCGAGTATCTGTCGGAATACGGGATTGTCTCCCCAGACCGCGGTTAACACAACGTCCTGCGTTTTCTTTTGTGGCATCATCTCTCTCTCGTCACTTGCTCACGCCACCTAGCTAGTTGCTCGTTCATGAACTTCCCGAGCCTTGTGCTGGTTTGTGTCGCTCCGGTGATCGCATGTACTGAAGCCTCATCCAAGTCAGCGGATACTGCACGAATCTCAACAGGATTACTGGTTTCTGAAATCCTCTTGCCGACAAATTGAGCCGTGAATTCTGATTTGACGATTTCACCGCCCAAGCCCGGAGTTTCATTCTGTTCATAGAATGAAATGCCGGTGATGGTTCTGGTGTCGGCAGCAATTCCAATGACCCCCTTGATCGCTGCCCAGAATCCCGGACCCTCCAGGGGTAGTGCGTAAGCGATGAGTGAATCTCCCTTTATGTACCGTAAGGCACCTGCGCTCGATACAGTAGCGTCGTGGACGCTCCTAATAAAAAGCTTGTGGATCTGAGCGGGCGAGACTCGTCGAGGCAAATCGATTGGCAAAGCCTCGATGACTGCTCTTTCGTATGCGATACGTTCATTGTCTTTGACGCGTTGGCGCGTGATGCTACCGAATAGTATGAGAACCGTGCTCAAGCAGAGCGTGATCACGAACATATACAATATGGGATACCATGCCTTGTCTCTGACGTCCATGTCTACTTCTGTTCAGGGGTTGTATTCTTGTGGGGAGTCTTAGGGTGTTTCTTGAATCCGTAATCGAGTATCGGTGCGAACATGTTGGCAAGGAGTAGCGAGAACATGAAGCCACCGTTGAATACCGAGAAATTCTTGATTATTGCTGTACTGATGGCGATGATCATGGCGTATATGATCTGGGCGCGATGGGTCTTAGGAGCACTGATGGGATCGGTTGCCATGAAGAAGGCCCCAAACAGAAACCCGCCGCCGAGCAGTGCCGGCAAAATACCGGGTGCGCCCGCGACATCCAATACGAGGAGCAGGCCGTTGAGCACTGCATAGGTGGCTATCACCGAGATGATGATGCGGCGGCTGGCAGTTTTTGTGTAGAAGACATAGAGTCCGCCCAGCAGGATGGCGATGGCACTGGTGACACCCATCGTACCCGATACGCGACCGAACAACAGATCGAGCAAAGGAGGAGGCAAAGCCCCGCTCACTTTTACCAGAGCCATAGGCGTTGCCGCAGTTATGGCATTTGGTGCCATCGCTGTGCTCCACACGTTCAGTCCACCCCAGGGACCCAGCGCGGCCGGCGCCCAGGTTGCGGTCATTGCTACTGGAAAGCATATGTATATGAATGCCCGCCCTACCATTGCCGGGTTGAAGATGTTGTATCCGAAACCTCCGAAGACCATCTTGCCAAACATGATCGCGAAGACCATACCAATGACTAGGATATGCCACGGTATGGTTGGCGGCATGATGAGTGCGTATATGATGCCTGACACAAATACCGCCTCCGTTACTGGCTGGCCGCGGCGGTGAGTAAAGGCATACTCTGTCATGAAACCCACAGCGCAAGATACGAGTACCACAAATAAGGAGCGCCACCCGAAAAAGTATATCGATGCGATGATGCAGGGGATCATGGCCAGCATCATGCGGCGCATAATCGCTTGTTTCATTAGTATGCGAGGCCTTCGTGTTTTCATGTGTATAAGATTTCTAAACTGGTGTATCTAACCGTACCACTAAGCATAGCCATCGTTTTCGAGAAGTCAAGGTGCTAACGGGCTGATCGCACGATTGGCCGTAGGTCTTTGTGGAGTTAAAGGCTTAAACCTATTGACATTTCCACGACTATTTGTATAATTCCAGGATGTGCGGAATAGTTGGCTATGTTGGTGCACGGAATGTCCCCAGTGTTTTGCTGGGCAGTTTATGGCGTCTCGAGTACCGTGGCTATGATTCTAGCGGCATCGCCGTCATTAGCAACAGCGAGTTGATTGTAAGAAAGGTACCCGGGAAACTGAGCGAGCTTGAAGAGTTGATAAAGAGAAAACCCGTGTCCGGCGAGCTAGGTATAGGACACACTAGGTGGGCAACGCACGGAGTACCTCAAGAGAATAACACTCACCCCTTACTCGACTGCAATGAAGAGGTCGCCCTGGTGGTCAACGGCATCATCGAGAACTACTTGACCCTGAAGGATGAATTGGAGGCAAAGGGCCATATCTTTCGTTCTCTCACCGATTCTGAGGTTATTGTACATCTTATCGAGCAGAATATTAGCAAGGGTCTTACCGAAGCCGTAAGACTAACCGTGAAGAAGCTTACCGGTAACTTCGCGTTTGCTGCGATCAGGATAGGTGAGAACAAGGAGATAGTATGTGCACGCCATGATGCTCCGCTCATCTGTTGCTACAATGCAGAAGAAGCTGCTGTTGCATCAGATACTTCCGGGGTCGTGAGTATCTTCGATGAGGTAATTGATATACCAAATGATTCCATCGTAATACTAGGACGGGGCACATGTAGTATCCTCAACTTCCAGGGACGAGAAACAAAAACCACGCCCCGCAAGGTGATGATCGAAGTGAAGGATATTGATAAGGGGCATTTCCCGACCTTTATGTTGAAGGAGATATATGAACAACCCAAGGTCTTGCACAACATTGTAAAAGAACGCACAAGCGATAGCCAAATCCAGCTCGGAGCGGAATTGAGTCTATCGGAAGCTGAATTGAAGAAAATCTCGAGAATCCTAATTCAGGCATGCGGTACATCGTGGCACGCTGGGCTGATCGGTAAATACATAATTGAGAAGTTTGCCCGTATTCACACCGAGGTTGACATATCGAGCGAGTTCCGCTACCGGGATGCAGTCTTGGACAATGATACCCTGGTGATGGCGATCAGCCAGTCCGGCGAGACCGCAGATACAATCGCCGGATTGCGCGAAGCCAAGGTGAAGTTCTTGAAGGTGCTTTCGGTCGTCAATGTCCTACAGTCTAGCATTCATCGCGAGTCGGATGGCATCATCGAGATCATGGCGGGTCCGGAGATAGGTGTTGCATCGACTAAGGCGTATACGGCGGAGATTGTCAACCTATATTTCCTTGCCCTGTATCTTGGCCGGTTGAGAGGATTTGTCAGCAAGACCCAACTAAAGGAGCATTTTGCGGCACTGATGGAAATGCCGGATCAGGTCGAACAGATCCTTCGGCTCGACAATGACATAAAGGACATCGCGAAGGAATTCTGCAACTCTCGAGACTTTCTCTTCCTGGGCAGGGGTTTAAATTACGCAACGGCACTCGAGGGTGCGTTAAAGTTGAAGGAAATCAGCTACATAAATGCTACAGGGTATGCCGCGGGGGAGATGAAGCATGGGCCGATTGCTTTGATCGATGACAAAATGCCCGTCGTATGCGTTAACCCGCGTTCGAGTGTTTATGACAAGATGCTCAATAACATCCAGGAGGTAGTCGCCCGGAAAGGCATCCCGATCAGTATTGTGACAAAAGGTGACCAGAGAACCCGGGGTGCCAGCAAGTATGCGATATCTATTCCTGCGTGTCACGAGTGTATTTCACCAATTTTGTCGGTCATCCCTCTGCAGCTTTTGGCTCATCATATTGCCGCATTGAAGGGACTCGATGTCGATCGTCCCCGGAATCTCGCAAAGAGTGTAACTGTTGAGTAATACCGTTTGAAACTAGGCCAATTGATAAAAGACCAGCGCAAGCTGGCTGAGTGTGTAAGTATAACACCACTCGAGAAGCATATCACCACGATTGCCGGCGCAGATGTATCGATAAACAAAGAATATCTATTTGCTTCGATTGGTATTTTCTCTTTTCCAGAACTCGAATTAGTTGACGGCGGCTATGCCAAATCACGTGAATCAATACCCTACATACCAGGTTTTCTTTCCTACCGGGAGTTTCCGGTATTGGTCAGGGCGTTCAAAATGATCAGCATCAAACCTGACCTGGTTCTGGTTGATGGCCAGGGTATCGCTCACCCCAGAGGGTTAGGTCTCGCATCGCACCTGGGTGTAGTATTGGGTTATCCGACAATAGGGTGCGCGAAGTCACATCTGTACGGCAAATATACCATGCCAGGACGTACCCGTGGTTCATACCGGGTCATGA
This sequence comes from Caldifarciminota bacterium, assembly GCA_030671005.1. Lineage (GTDB taxonomy): Bacteria > Hydrothermota > Tepidihabitantia > SM23-42 > SM23-42 > SM23-42. Next base: position 2,576 of record DAOVAN010000044.1, on the reverse strand, counting down.
GGGCAGATGGGTGCCAGATCGGTCTGGTTCTAAGAACGCGCGACGACGTAAAGCCCCTCTTTGTTTCACCCGGGCATCTTGTTGACCTTGATGATTGTTTACGTATCGTTCTCTCAGTAACGCCGCGCTACAGGATTCCCGAACCGATCAGATACGCACATAAGATGGCTGGACTCAGAGCCAGAGCTGCCTAATGAGGATGTTCCAGTCCATTTCTGGTTGCGGTCACCGTAGTGGTGGTTACACACGATTAACTGATAAGGAGGCTTTTGATGTCCGAGGTTAGAAGGGATATTGTTACCGATACCTGGGTAATCATCGATACCGAGAATGACCACGTGCCAAAGACCCAGAAGAGAGATTTAGGTGAGTCTAGCGATTGCCCCTTTTGTGAGGGGCATGAGAGCCGGACCCCCAACGAGATTTATGCGGTACGCGATGGCAGTGCGCCAAACGGTCCAGGATGGAAGTTACGGGTGATCCCGAATATTAATCCGATATTGAAAATCGAAGGCGAACTCGAGAAGTTTGGGGTCGGCGTGTATGATATGGTATCGGGGATAGGTGCTAATGAGGTAATCGTCGAGACCCCAAAACATATCGGAAATTTCTTCGAGCTGGCCGAAGACCAGATCAGCCTGGTCTTGAGAACATACCGGCAACGCATAGATGATCTCCACAAGGATAAACGCATGCGGTATATACTCATCTTCAAGAATCACGGACGGTTGGCCGGAGCATCAACCATGATCCATACGCATTCTGATTTGATCGCTCTGCCCGCGACGCCGGTGCGCGTGAAGCAGAAATTGGGCGGGGCAAAAGAATATTACGGCTATAAGGAACGCTGCCTGTTCTGTGATATCATGCAACAGGAAATAGAAATGGGGGACCGTCTCATCTTCCAGAGCGACAAGTTTGTAGTGGTAGCACCATATGCATCAAGGTTTCCTTTTGAGATACTCATCTTACCGAAACGGCACACCCACTCATACAAACTCATCGACGAAGAAGAAATCTCGGATCTTGCTGGAGTGCTGAAAAAGGCATGCCAGACAATGTATGATATTCTTGATGACCCACCCTATAACCTCATTCTGTGTGATAGCCCAAATCTACTTCCGAAGGTGAACTACTGGTCAACGATCAAGTCTGATTTTCACTGGCACATCGAGATTACTCCACGGTTGTATCGTACTACAGGATTCGAACTGGGTACCGGGTTTTATATTAATCGGATTGCGCCCGAAAAGGCGGCGGGTATGTTAAGGGGAAGTCTGTGATAAAGGCGATCATATTTGATTTGGACAACACACTCGTCGATTTCATGGCGATGAAGGATGCGGCCATTGAAGGCGCCGCATTAGCGATGATTGATGCTGGCTTGAAGATGCCGAAGAAAGCAGTGAAGAAAAAGATATTTGAAGTCTATGAAGAGGAGGGCATCGAGGACCAGAGAGTATTCGATAAATTCCTGACCAAAGAACTAGGTACAATTGACTACCGAATTCATGCCGCCGGCATCATCGGCTATCGACGAGCACGCGGGGCAGCATTGGTCCTTTACCCGCATGTTCGATTGGTCCTCATGGAGCTCATGAAGCGGGGTATCAAGCTCGCGGTCTTGAGCGATGCACCACGTCTGCAGGCCTGGCTTAGGCTGTGTCAATTGAACCTCCACCATATCTTTGACATCGTCATTACTTTCGAAGACACCAACAAGAAGAAACCTGCGCCTGAACCCTTTAGACTCGCCTTGCAAAAGTTGCAGGTCAAACCTGAGGAAGCCATTATGGTCGGTGACTGGGCAGAACGCGACATCTATGGTGCCAAGTTGTTGGAGATGAAGACGATTTTCGCGCGTTACGGTGACAGGTTTGGCACGGAAATATCGGGTGCCGATCACGAAATCGAAGACATTATTCAACTACTCGATGTTGTCGACAAATTATCCAACCAAGAATAGTGTCTTGCGAAGCTATGGTCTGACATAGTGACCGGGCCGTTTCGAATCTTTTCTTTGAATTATCCTATACCATGATTCTGTTCTTCCTTTTCTTCCACCTACTACCTAAAGCTGAGTCTTTCGTTTATGAAACAAACGCAAATGGAAAGATCGGTTCGCTAAGCGTAACGATGCAGAGAGATAGTCTTGGGTACCATGTTATGTATATCTCAGACCGGGAGATAGAAGTCATACTGGACACCTTAGACCTGAGCACCATGTACATTGAGAAATACGTTGACGGTAAACTGGAACTGAAGATCGAAAGGAGCGATGAGTTCCATGTCTATTTCAAGGGAACCGAAAGCCGGTTTAGAGATGACGAGCCAATGTATGATCGTCACACCCTCGATTTCGCACTGCGCGGTTTTGATTACAATCCGGAGTTCAAGGAGATTTTCCGACTGCACATCCCTGAATTCACTATTGTTAATGCCGAGCTTGAAGTAATCGATGAAGAACATGTTACCACGCCGGCGGGTGAATTTGATTGTTGGAAGGTTCAAATGAAACCGCGGATACTCTTCTTTAACTGGAGATTTTTCTTCTACATTGAGAAAGAATACCCACG
>DAOVAN010000030.1 GCA_030671005.1 Caldifarciminota bacterium | reverse complement strand
ACGCTCCGACATCGCGTATCCCGCAACCCGCATCTCGTATTCTGACTCTTAGACCCTGCGACCTTTCGACCCTTCGACTCCTGTTTGTATCTCTGCGACTTTTAGACCCTTCGACTCCTTTTTGTGTCTCTGCAACTCCTTGTGTATCGGAGTTGGTTGACAGTTCATGAAAATCTGCTACAATTCGACATGCTGTTTTTGTATCTGTTGAGTCAGGTGATCACCGGTTGTGAACTAAACGCGTGTGAAACAAACAGCATAAATAAGCGGGCGGAATCAATTAAGGACCTCATGCAAGACCATGATCTTGCTTTCCATCCCCGGTTCGATTTTTCAACACCTGCCCGTTTTGATATACGTAACAACGACAGGACTACATTTGAACAGGCGCTTGGTGGGTGTGAGCAAAATGTCTATGAGACGATCAGCATAGATTGGCAGTCAAAGCCTCTTACCTACTTCATGCGGGGCATTGAGGTTATATCGTATCCTCCATTGGATGCGCTATCACCAGTGGGGCTCTACCTTGCCGGCGAAACAGACGTTGCGCGTACCGGGATGGCTGGTTTTATAGGCGATTGTGTCACAGTAATTCCCCTCAAGCTGATAGTCAACCGCAAGCGCCCGTTGGGAGAGACGAATCGTATTGATTCGTCGTTTCCTTCTGGTCATACTACTTTTGCTTTTACTCAGGCAATACTCTATTCGCATTTTGATTCAAGGTTTAGGATTCCGCTCTTACTTTATGCTACCGCAGTGGGGTTTTCTAGGATATATCTTGGGAAACATTATCCGACCGATGTGCTTGCGGGTGTTGTTCTGGGAGTCGCGGTCGGTTTTCTGGCCGTGGAACTAACCGACCGAAGTTCTCCCAGTAGTCCTTAAGCCGTCCAGCAGCTCTAGTCCTTTTTTGCGCCAACTGCCGCGTCGGTACCAGATTAACATAATCAGCGTCTCAATCCCGTAGGCTATTATCATTGACCACCATACCCCGGCGACACCGAACTGCGTGTTTCTAGCAAATAGGGTGGCCAGCAGGTATAGCAGGGCAACTTTGAGAAGTCCGGCAAACATGGGCGGTAACGTGTAGCCGGCGCCGCGGAACACACCGGTTAAGCTCGTGGTGATGCCGACGAATATCAGGTAGAAGGAGACGACGCGAATGAATTGTATACCATAGGCAATCGTCGATGTGCTGTCGGTGAATAGCGCGACCAGTGGCCGTGCAATGGTTAGGAATAATACAGTGAACGATATCATAATGATGGTGCTTATCATTATGGCCGTGTTTCCGACCTGTGTTGCGCCCATGGTGTCGCGGGCCCCCAGTCTTTGACCCACTAGGGTGGTGGTTGCGATGCCGATGCCGACCACGGGCAGACCGGCAAATTGAAATATGCGGGTGCCGATGCCCAGAGCAGCGAGGGCATGATCGCTAAATGCGGCAACGATGCCGAAGACCACCATGATGCTCGTTGCCATGAGTCCGTATGATATGCCAACCGGGATTCCGACGCCGAATATTTTTCTTATGATGCTCGATTCCAAACGCCACGATGACCTTAAATTCAGTTTAATGCCGGATCTTCCTCGAATGAGAATCATGAATCCCACCAGGAAGCTTATGGCTTTTGCTATTACCGTGGCAATTGCTGCACCCTGAACCTCGAGTCTCGGGAAGAACCCGATGCCTAAGATGAGCAACGGATCGAGTATGAGATTAATGGTCGTGGCGATGACCATGATCATCATCGGTATTTTCATATCACCGGCGCCACGGAATGCGTAGTTTATGCTGAAGGATAATAGCTGGAAGAAATAGCCCAGGCATACGATTCGTAGATAGCTGGTGCTCAGCATGAGAACATCACCGCGGCCGCCTAAGAATACCATGATCTGCCTCGCATTCATTAATCCTAGCAGACATACCAGGAAGGCAATTATCGTTGCCATGGATAGGGACTGTTTTGCTACAGTGTTTGCACGGTCGATCAAGCCGGCTCCGAAAGAATGGGCAACGAGAGCCACGGTGCCGGAGCCGAGAAGCTGACCGACCGCCAGAATAATAAAAAATGTGTTGCCAGCCAGTGATACCGCAGCGATTGCGGTTGCGCCCAACTTTCCGACCCAGAATATGTCGACCAGGTTGTAACTCGTCTGCATCATGAAAGCAAGAATGATGGGCCAGGCAAGTTTGATGAGGTGTTTGAAAATGTTGTCGCTGGTCGTGCTCTTATCAACCATGTGTTAGTCGGAATTGGTAGAGACAATAAGAAAAGGGCACCAGGCCACGGGATGACTTGAGGCCCCAATAAATTGTGTTTATAGTCTTGAGCGGTAACGGTCTTTTAATTCGGCTTTCTTCCCTTTGTTCCAACCCGAAACCTTAGTGAAGTAGCCAGTGACCCTGGTGATGTGATCGATCTTTTCGCTGTCGCAATGGGGACATTGTTGTTTGAGCCCGCGACTAGTCTTGAAACAGTCATTACACGTGGTAAACTCGGGTGAGAAGGCGATTTGCGCGTTGCGTGAGTTACGGAATGTCTTGACTACAAAATTTGCAACGGATTCTTTTGGTGGTTGCACTTCACCAAGCCAGATATGGGTAAGAGCACCGGCCTCGATGAGGTCATGGAATTTTCCTTCGAGCTGCACTCTGGTTATCGGGTCGATTGTCGTGCCGACATTCAGATACGTCGAATTTGTGTAATAGACAGCATTTCCCGTGTGGTTTCCTTTCACGATGTCTGTTGCTTGATGCGGAAAATGTTCGATGTCTAAGCGGGCAAGGCGGTGAGCCGCGGACTCGGCCGGAGTCTGTTCCATGACTAATCTCATATCGTGCAATTTTGAGAGTTCCTTTGTGCGTAGGTAGAGGTAAGACAATACCTTGAGCCCGAAACGGAATGCGTCCTCGTCTTCATGCATTTCCTTGCCGGTATGATACTGGACGAGTTCGTTCAAGCCGAGCAGACCGATCAGGTATGTAGCACGGTAAAGCCTCAGATAAGGCTCACCATCGCGTTCCATGGTCAAGAGGGCGAGCGGACCTTCTTGCTTCAGCGCGATCAGTTTCTCGATGAATGCTTTTTTCTCTTCGTGTGCTTTGACCACAAGGTCAAGCAATTCATCCAGCTTCTTGTATAACAATGCCTCACTGCCATTTGCCATGAACGCCGCCCTGGGTAGATTCAGGGTCACATTCTGCAGCGCCGTGTAGCGCATTTTCCATGGAGTGAGTGCATCCTTCAGGTCATGCTCATCAAGCTTGAATGACAAGCGACAACACTCGGAGATCTTTGCCGTTTGTCCACGGTCAAAGACATAGTATGTGTTGCCTCGTTTGGATGACACATCAGCAATATGGTTTAGGAAATCCTCCCAACCAGGAGTTGTGAAGAAGTCCTCGGTAATATGTACCAGTGGTTTGGGAAAGAAGAAGGGACGGCCGGTTCCGTCACCATCCATATAGATATCGAAAAGTGCCCAGGCAAAACGCTGTGCATCCGCGGTGTAGTCACCATACTTTTTCCCATCGTATTCACCGCCCGGGCCAATTGCCGGTACATCACGGAAGTGTTTTGGTATTTCCCAGTATATATTGAGGTCGGAGAAAATTGCTTGTCCTCCGCGCGCTACCGATTGCTGGGAGTATTCAAAAACCAGCATCTGAGCGAGCTGATGAATGTCTCGATCAGACATGCCGGTCAAAAAAGGAGCGAAGAAAATATTTATGGCATCCCAGCCTATTGCGCCCGCGAAGTGTCCTTGAAGCGCCGCGGAGAATTTGACCATATGTGCTAATAATGTATCCGGGTGGCGTGCCGGGCGGGCGATTGATAGCGCATTCGGTAGATTCAAGCCGAACTTCTTCACATATTCCAATGATTGACCCGAACAATAGGGGCGGTCGCCAAAGCCGAGGTCGTGCAGATGGATATCACCTCGAATATGGGCATCGGCTACCTCACGACTGAATACCTCGGAGAGCATGTATTGCTTCTTTACGGTTTCAGCAATGGTCATGTTTGTGGCTTCTGGATTGTGAGGGATGTTGGCGTTCTCCCGGTTCGCAAAGAGGATGATTTTGTCGGCGTCATACAGTGGAATGCCCAGCCGGGTATGGCGCAGTCTTGAATTCTCCAAACCATGCTCGATCAGTTTGACATTCACGATCTCCCGGATGAGTGAGGAACTGATCAGATGAACATTAGAATTGAGTATCGTTTCTTCGGTTTCCAGAGCGATTTTTTCTGCGAGCCCCCGTTCCAAACCTGTTTCGTTTTCTAATGCCTTTATTATACGCTCACGATCCCACGTAACGAAATCATCGTCCGAGGTACGCACAAACAAAGCGTAATCGGTCGTCTCCCTCTCTTCTGGTTTGCTGAAGAGTAGCTTTTTCTTACGCAGGATTTCACGTTGCTTACGGTACAGGATGTAAGCCTTGGCAGTGCGCGCATGTCCATTTTCGATTAAGGTTTTCTCTACTGCATCCTGGATTTCTTCCACTTCGGGAGTTTCATGTCCCTTCTTTGTATATAAGTAGAGAATTACTTCGTTAGCCAACTTTTCGGCCAATTCACTGTCCTCACCACCCACGGCTTTTGCCGCCTGGTAAATCGCGTTTGATATTTTTGACTTATCAAAAGTGACTATTTCTCCATCTCTTTTTTTGACATATTGAAAAATTTTCTCTCGCGGAATCTCTTCTGAGATACCAATCCTCAGGGTTACTTCTTCCATCTTCGCTCCTTTTTTATTTTCTTCAACTCCTTGGTAAATTTGTCGACGTTGGTGAACTTCCGGTAGACCGAGGCGAAACGTACATAACTCACCTCGTCAATATCGAGCAAGCGATCCAAGACCATTCTTCCGATATCGGATGATTTTATTTCAGTTTGATACCGGTCAGACAAGATATCTTCGATGTCGTTTACAATCGACTCAATTTTCTCGGTCGCTACAGGCCGTTTGCGAGAAGCGGTTGTAATTCCATTCAATAGCTTGGCCCGATCGTAATGTTCTCGTGTGCCGTCGCGCTTGATAACGACGAGCGGGACGCGCTCGATCGTTTCGTAAGTGGTGAAACGGAAATGACATTTGCTGCATTCTCTTCTCCTTCGGACGACCGACCCTGCCTGGGAGGTTCTTGTTTCGAGAACGCGGTCTGAGTTCTTGCCGCATCTCGGACATTTCACTTTTTGCCCCCGAAAAGCACTACATATAGGGTCATTATCCTATTATACCCACAATCGAATATTTGTCAAGAGAAAATGTGCACGGAGTGCAATTGCGAATTGCGAATTTCGAAGACAAGAACTGGAATTGTTGGTCTCAGGGAGCAAAGGTTCAACGCTAGTTGCGGATTTCGATCACTTTGTGATTTGATTACGCAGCTAAACAAAACAGATTGTCCCGATTTCATCATATTCAGATCGATCATTAAGGAATCGGGATTCTCGCTACGCGGAACAGGGATATGAGATAAGGTCGGATTTCGACCGCGGCGCGGTCAGGGAATTATTTCAGCCTTTTCCTTCGGGCGAATACATAGGAGAGTTCGGCGCCGAATAAGAATATATAGGCTGAATAGTATACCCATAAAAACAATATGATGATTGTTGATAGAGATCCGTATATCTTCGAGTAATCAACGACCCTGAACATATAAAGCGAAAACAGGAATTTCGCCAGTTCCCAGAAGACGCCGGTGAACAGAGCTCCGAAGAAAGCTTCTCTCCAGCGCACCTTCCGGTTGGGAAAAAACTTGAAGATGAGGCCGAGGAGAATAGTACTCGCCACAAAACTGATCTCTGGCAAAAATCGACCGACTCCGGTTGCCCCCACCGTGCTTCCCCAGATGGTCAAACCGAAGGTCGCAAGCAACCCGATGAACACAACATACGCAGAACCTATCGTGATCAGGCTCTTACGGAAGAAGGGCCGGTCTTTTTTCACTTTCCATATTACGTTTAGTGTTGATTCAATTGCCCGGAAGATGCTTGCCGTAGCCCAGGTGAATCCGACAAATCCAATAATTGCGAGGGCTATGGATGTCTGTTTGATAGCGATGATGTTTCTTATAATTGAGTCGATGCCAACCGGGAAGACCTGCTGGAAGATAGGCATCAGTTTCTCGATGACACCCTCGGAAGAGCCGAGAATGAAGATCGAAAGAGAAAGCAGGGCGAGCAGCAGGGGGAAGAGGCTGAATGTCATCGCATGGACCAGGGCAGAAGCGAGTAGTGGACAGCGGTCAGTATTGAATTTATTATATGCCCGTGAGAATATCCAGAGTAACTTCTTCATGTTTCCAGGAGTTAAAGCAAAGCTCGCTTGTACACAAAATGTCCGGCGACCATGACCGAATCGATCTTGAGACTCCCGAGATTTCTTTCTTCGAGCGGGTTCTTGTCGATCACGACTAGATCTGCAAAGTATCCAGGTTCTATCTTACCCTTCTTTTTTTCATCAAACGTTCCGTGAGCGCCAGCAGCCGTGTACAATCGGAAGGCGTCAGCGATATGAAGTTTTCCGCGGCCAGATGGATGCCCTACTGCACCCTCAATTCCATAGAGGGGGCCGAGCGGCATACAGTCAGAGCCGAATACTACTCTGGCTCGCGCGCGGAGCAATGACTTAAAACAATTCATCTTTGTGTACCGTGGACCGAGTATTTGGTCATACATGCCGCCGGGATTTTGCCAGCGCCGCACGAAATTCGGTTGCATTGACGCGATTATTTTCAGACGCCCGATGTCTGCAACCGAGGCATCTTTTAGTAGCTCCAGGTGCTCCAGTCTGTGTCGGAGCGGGTTGCCCGGCGTAATGTACTCTCGTAGCACTTCCAGGACCATTGAAGTTGCCCGATCACCAATAGAGTGTATCATCAATTGGAGACTATGCTTTTCGGCACTCTGCACTATCTTGGCTAGTTTCCTCATGGTGATCAGGATTTTGCCGCGTCCGTGTGTGTCCGTAAAGGGTCGCCAGAGCGCAGCAGTACGGGCACCCATTGCGCCGTCGACATAGACCTTTGTACCCATAAACTTGAGCCAATCATCACCATATCCGGTCCGCAGCCCTGATGCCACTAAGTGTTTATGGTATTTCACTGGCAGGTAGATAGCAAACCGCATTTTCAACTTTCTCCGTAATTGCTGCATGATGCGGAAGCGTCTGGGGTTCGAAATCTCGTGGACCGACGTTATGCCTAGCCGTAAAGCCCTGTGTGTTGCGAGACCGACGGCTTTCCTCAACATCTCATCGGTAGGCGTGAAGATATCGTTTAGGTCGGATACAACATCTTCGTAGAGACGACCGCGTTTACGGTCGACTATCTTCCATTGTTTTGAGATGCGCTGCAGGGCAGCAGAATTTACGACTGCATAGTGGCCACAGATGCGGCGCATGATGATCGGCTTCGACTTCGAGATCCGGTCGAGCATGTGCTTGTCCAACCGTTCCCTCTCGTCGCGCTGCCACGAGTACTCATCCCAGTTCGAGGCAAAAACCAGTTCGTGGTTTTTCATATTTGCTCTTATTTTCTGAAGACATTCATCCAGGGAGCGGCAGCGACTCAGGTCGAGTCGTTGCATTTCGATGCCGGTAGCAATGAGGTGGGTATGAGCGTCGATGAAACCCGGTATGACAAACCTGCCTCGGAGATTGCATACCGGAATTCCTTTTGGTAAGTGAGCACGTTTGATAGTTTTTGCCTTTATGACACCCCTCTCAACGTGTAGTGTACATGGGGTTATTCTCCGATTAATGAAATCAACGCATTTGATGTTATCAAGAATGATTGAGTTTGAAGGACTACGGTATGCTGCCAAGATCAGCCGACCACGATCGGTTCTTCGGGATATGAGTATTCTAATGGATGAGGCTTCAGAATCGCACTACCCACGGTTATCGTTCCTACCCTACCTGCTATCGCTACACATATGATAACCAATTTGCCGATCGTTGAGAGATCATACGAGAAACTACAGAATGGATTTACGGCCGAACCAAAAGAGAGTCCGACAGTGCCGAATGCTGAAAATACTTCAAATAAAACTTTTATGGGTGTTTGATTTTCAACAAGCATGATTATGAAAAAGGCAACAATGATTGTGGAACTGGACAGAATGAATATCAAGAACGCCCTGAATGCTTGTTCAATGGGAATCCGTTTCTTGATGGCGTTTATATCCTTGCCATACCTGCCGAGCATCAGCTCTTTGGCCCACCTGAAAAGGAGGACAAAGGTGGTCGTTTTTATACCACCTCCTGTTCCGCCCGGTGAGGCACCGATAAACATAAACATCATGAGGAGTACGATGGTGATAGGTGAGAAGAGCGCGACACTCATGGTGTTGAAGCCGGCTGTTCTAGGTGTCACCGCCTGGAAGAATGCCCGGCTCAGTTTATGAATGAAGGGCAGGCCGCCAAGGCTACGGTTGTACTCCACGATGAGGATGAAAAGGGTGCCGATGATGATGAGGGCTAGTGTTGTTCGCAGTACGATTGTTGTGTGCAGGGCTAGTTTCTTCTTTTCTCTTTTAATTAGCGTCGTATACAGGTCTGAAATCACAACAAAACCAATGCCACCAAAAATGAAAAGAGCTGCGACGATCAAAGGTGCTGGTAATGAGTATGAAAAGAGCGACATGTTCTCTGAGAAAGTGGAGAAGCCTGCATTACAAAACGCCGAGACAGAGTGAAAGAAGGCTTGACCGAGTGCTACGAGCGGGCTGAATCTGTGTGCAAAGGTAGAATAGAGCAAGGCCGTGCCTAACAGCTCAACGACAATGGTGATCCTGAATACGCGCCAGGCAAAGCGTCGTAGGTTTTCGAAGGTGAGTAGATTTATTGATTCTTTAAAGATCAGCCGGTCGCGCAAAGAGATTCTCCGGCCGATGAAGAAAAAGAAGGTCGTGGACAGGGTCATGTATCCGAGCCCGCCGATTTGGATCAAGGTGAGTATTACAGATTTGCCGAAAAGAGTGAAGTCGAGTGCGGTATTCTTGACGATCAGTCCGGTTACACAGAGTGCTGAGGAGGCGGTAAAGAGCGAGTCGATGAAACTGATACCGTTTGTCGTAGATGCCGGCAACAGGAGCAGTACCGTTCCGATCATGATAATGCCGAGATACCCGAAAATGAGGATTCTTGGCGCGTTTATTTCTCTTGAGCCTTTCATTGTTTACAAAGGTAGTTGCTTGAATGTTTGGCGTTTCACTTTCTTTCTTTTCGATGCTTTCTGTGCCAGCCGGTTCGCCGATTTGTTTTCATCACGGGGAATTAAGATGATCGATATATCCAGTTGAGACTTGAGCATCGTAATTCTTTTCATGAGTAGTGCGATATGCGGAGCCTTCACCCGGTACGTTCCCATCATCTGTTTGTAGACGAGTTCTGAATCGAGTTTCAGTGTCGCTCGTTTCACACCTGAGTGTATCATCCACCGGAGAGCATGTATGACGGCCTCATACTCCGCGACATTGTTGGTGGTTATACCGATGTATTTTGATATCTCGTCGGTTGCCTCGTCTTTGCCCGGTGCGTATACAGCAATACCGACTCCGGCTGGGCCAGGATTACCTCGGGAAGAACCGTCGACGAATATACAAAACTGCTTCTGTTTGGTGGGCATCGATTATTTGTTGGGTTCTGTATAGACAAGGATGCGGCCGCAGTTGCCACAAAGTAGTATCTTGTTGCGCTTTTTTAACTCATTCAAGAATTGATGGGTAAGATTGGCGTAGCATCCGGTGCAGGTGTTATTGGTGATCATGCACACCGCGGTGCCGCGAACCCTTGCGATTTTACCGTATAACTCCTCCAAATCATTAGGAAGCTTGGCCAGGTTGTCTTCGAGTTTGGCCTCTGCGGTTTTTTGTTTTTCCTGCATTGATTCACATTCATTTCTGAGGTCGTCGATCTTTGCCTTCTTTGTGTCCACATACTCTTTTGCTTCGGTGCGTGACTTGTCAATTGAATTCTCTATGTTTTCCTCCTCCTCCAGTATGCTGAGCATTTCGTCTTCGACTTCACTATTTCCCTTTTTCAAGAATTCTACCTCATTAAGTAGGGCACGATATTCTTCGTTGGTCTTGACGGCAAAGGTTTGGGTGTTGAGTTTGTTGATCTTTCCTTCGTTATCAGCGATTTCGAGTTCTTTCAGTTTGTAGGTCTTTTTCAGCTCTTGGATTCTGGTTTCAGAGTGCTTGAGGTCTTCTTCTTTTGTCTCTATCTCCTTCTCGAGTCTTGTGATCTCTTTGGGTAGCTGTGTTAATCTCGCCTTGGCTTCTTTTACTTCATAATCAAAACCCTGGATCTTTACCAGGAGATCCAGTTCGTTTTCCATGGAGACCTTTCTTGCATCAACCCCGGGAACGAGAAATGTAATATATGAGGTGCAATGGGCGGTACCCGACTTGAACGGGTGACCTCCTGCATGTCAAGCAGACGCTCTAACCAAGGCTGAGCTAACCGCCCGCAATAGAACATGGAGTATTTTAGCGATAATCGTTGTCAAGTCAAGAGCTACAGACGGAGTCGAAAGGTCGAAAAGTCACAGAGTCGAAGAGGCACAAACTGGAGTCGAAGGGATGCATAAAGAGTCTAAGGGTCGAAAAGACTTTTGAAGCAGTATCGCTTCGCTCGCAGGAAACGCAGTATCACTCAGTTCGCAGTACCGTTCCACTCGCAGGACCATAACTTGCTGATATGAGATATCGGCACGTAGCGGGATGTAAAAAGAGTCGAAGCGTCCAAAAGTCACAAAGTCTAAGAGACAACAATGGGAGTCGAAAGGTCGAAAAGTCGCAGGGTCGAAGAGGCACAAACTGGAGTCGAAGGGTCGAAAGGTCACAGACAAAAACCGTAATGCGAGCTCCGTAAGCGGTCCCAGCGGAATACCTGAAGGATTCCACGGGATAAATCATGCGTAAACAACATCCGTCATTGCGAGCGAATCCCGAGCTTGTCGAGGGAGAGCGTGGTCCCGTTTCTGAATGTTTCAGAAACGAGGATCCTCGTACTCCGTACGGGACAATCTCGCACGAATACGATTCACGATAAACGAGTACGATATTATATCGCTTTTCAAATCCGACAAACCCAGTCAGCTAGTATATTTAGGCTGTTGACTTTTTGTAGGATGGCACTATAATGAATGCCATGAAGGGAAGGCTAAAACGGGAAATCTACTCGTGGACTATTGTGATAATCGTCGTCTTGATCCTCCGAGCAATATTCGTTGAAGCCTACGTAATTCCGACCGCATCTATGGAAAAGACTCTACTCATCGGTGACGCACTACTCGTCAACCGCTTCATCTACGGGGTCAAACTCCCAATACCCTTCTCGACTAAGCAGATACCGATCATACCGGGTCGCATGCCACTGCGTGGTGAGATCATTGTCTTTAGGTATCCCTTCGAGAATAAGGATTTCGTGAAGAGATGTGTTGCCGTGCAGGGCGATACCGTGCAGATCGTCAACAAGGTGCTCTATGTGAACAATGTTGAAGTCGATGAACCCTATGCCCGGCATGCTGATCGATCAACGTTCCGGGGTATCATTGCCGACACCCGTGCGTATCAAGAGAAATGGGAAAGTGCTCAGCTTTTTGACTTGATCGGGGTACAGGTGCGTGATAATTTTGGTCCGGTGGTCGTGCCCAGCGATTACATATTTGCCATGGGCGACAATCGAGACAACTCGGCCGATTCCAGATTCTGGGGTCCCTTGCATAAGAGATATTTGAAAGGCAAGCCGCTGTTCATCTATTTCTCCTTTGACCCGGGCGGTGAAGTCTCGAGTTTTTTCGAAGTCTTTAAGGTCTGGCAATGGAAATCAATCCGCTTAACCAGAATTGGCGAGGTAATATAAAACAATACTTCAAGTTCATATGCCGTAATATTGGCCTGCAGCCTAACAAATAAATTATTGAATAATATCTTGCTGAATACGATTAGCACTCAAACACACAACTATAGGTTTTTGTTGACAAAAAGAGAATTGGGGTTATAATCGTCTAGATTTAAGTCTAAAAGAGAGGTTTAAATGAAAAGAGTATTAATTTTCTTGGTTATCTTGGCGAGCATGGTAAGTGCTCAGGATAGGATCGTGCGGGTATATGCGTCGACCATGCATGATCTGCGGAGAATATCAGACAAGGTAGATTTGGATTTTGCTGGAGCACGTGGGGGTGAGTATTACGACATCGTGGCAGACAGTGAGCTGTTGCAGAGGATCGTGAACTCTGGTCTTGCCTATGAGGTAATCGTGCATGACCTCGCTCAGGCCAAAGAGAACGTACGCGCCCAGTACCTATCCTATACCGAAATCGAGGATAGCCTGAGACAGCTGGCCCAGGATTTCCCAGCAATCTGTATGTTCGATTCGTTACCGATCCCGACTCACGAGGGCAACTGGATATATGGAATTAAGATCTCAGACAATCCGTACATCGAAGATGATGGAGAACCGGGTTTCTTGATCGATGGCACGCATCACTCGAACGAGTGGGCATGTGTGCCTGTTGTTCTGTTTTTTGCCGATTCGATGCTCAGTGCGTATAATGTCGACCCTGAGATTACCGAGATCATTAACAATACCGAGATTTATTGTTTTCCCGTGATCAATGTTGACGGCTATCTCTATGATTACGATCCCTACGGAGGGAATTACTGGCGTAAGAACCGTGAACCGTTTGATGGTGAGATTGGTACTGATCCAAATCGTAACTATGGTGGGTGTTCCCCTGACATCGAAGGTGACTGGGGTGCGGTGGATGAATATCAGGCAAGCCATCGGCCAAGTAGTGCAACATTTTGTGGCGCCTATGTGAATTCCGGTGAGGAAACCAGGGCGCTCACCTACTATGTGAAAGACCGCATCATCAATGCCTACATGTGTTATCATAGTTCTGGCGAAGTGCTCTGCTGGCCCTGGGGCTGGACCGGCGAGGAGACCCCTGATTCTCTGCTCTATGATCAGGTGGGCTATTACATGGCAAGTCAAGTGCAGCGCTTGAGCAGCGGCACGTATGGATCGGGCCCTATCTATTCAAGAATCTACCCGGTGAGCGGGTCGAGTATTGATTGGTTTTACAGCTGGTGTCATTGGGTGGGTGGTGTGTCTAATCTTTCCTTTACCACTGAACTCGGGACCTCACAGTATCAGCCGGTGAATGATCTCGATCATATGGTACATCAGAATTTCCAGGCTCTGAAATACTTGGCTGGTTTTTGTGATTCAATTGTTCTTTTGCTTGAGGCGGTCGTGCCACCGCCCGAGATCTATGCATTGGGAACGGTGGGTGCGGATTATACTGTTGCGTGGCACGCCATAAATGTTAATGATAATCATCCGCTGCATTGGGAATTAGTAGAGTTGTCAAGTCCCTCGGTCATCGAGGACGACCTGGAATCGGGTGTCGGCCGTTGGATGCTACAAGGTTTTACCCTTTCTACGACCCAGGCCCATTCAGGTAGTAATAGCTTCTTCTCGGGTAGCATCGATGATATGAATCACGCGGTGCGTACATCTCACCCCTACCCGGTCGAAGTCGATGACTCGGTTACTTTTTGGTGCTGGTATGATTTAGAGACAAATTATGATGTCGCGGTGGTTGAGGTATCAGAGAATACAAAGGAGTGGTTCAATCTCGATACCACGCGCTTCAACGGTAGTTCAAACGGTTGGATCCGTCAAGCTTACTCACTCGAAGATTGGGTGGGCCGGTCTGTTTACCTCAGGTTTCGGGCAATGACCGATGGCGCGGTTCTGAACAATGGTTTTTATGTAGATGATATCTATCCAGTTTGTTACTTTGCTAATGTAGACACGATCGCGGCGAATATTGCCGACACACTATACACTTTTGTAAGCCATCCAAGTGGTGAGTACTACTACATGGCACGAGGTTTCAATGCTGATTGGGGTTGGGGTGACTATTCATATCTTGGGCTTGCCGAAGTGTCCTTGGGTACCAGTGAAGGTGATATCTCTAGCCCGGCAAGTGTCGCACCATCGATTTCCCTGCTCCAGAATCCGTTCACTGACCGATTGCATATTAGTTACGTAATAGGCAATGTTGATCCGAATACAGTGCAGCTGCAGGTTTATGATGCAGCAGGACGATTGGTGAGAGATTTGTCTTCGCAGTTATCGGATATCGGTTATCCGTCATCTGTCACGTGGGATGGTCGTGATGAGTCAGGAAGAACGTTGCC